>DATCLH010000409.1:0-5328 GCA_036564035.1 Thermaerobacter sp. | reverse complement strand
CCAGGGCGATGGCGCCGGCCATCCCGCCCCCGCCGGGCCGGCCGGCCAGGGCGGTCAGGGCCAGCACGCCGGTGGCCCCCATCCCCAGCAGGGCCGCTCCGGCCATGGGCCGCGTTCGCTCCCCGCCAAACCATTTGTCGGACGCCCAGCCCCACCCCAGCCGGCCCAGCATCCCGCCCAGGTGGACCACCAGCAGCAAGCGGCCCGCCGCCTGGGCGGACCACCCGAAGACGTCCTCCATGAACAGGGGGAGGTAGCCGGTGAGGCTGAACTGGACGGCCGCCAGAAGGCACGCCACCGCCGTGACCAGGACCAGCGGCCGCTGCCGGAAGAACCAGCCGGCCACGGCCAGGGCGCCATCGTCCCGGGTGGGCCACGGCCGTAGCCGCTGGGAGCCGGGATGGACGGCGTCGCCCCCCTCGGGGCCGGCGGCCGGCGCCTGCCCGGGCCGGCCGGTGCCGGCGGGGCCGGGTTCGTCCCGGGGAAGAACCAGCCCCACCAGCACGCCCGCCGCCGCACAGGCCAGGGCCGCCAGGGCCAGGGCCGCCCGCCACCCCCAGGCCGCAGCCACGCCGGGCAGCAGCCAGGCGGCAGCGAAGCCGCCCGCGGGCAAGCCGGCCTGGCGGATCCCCATGGCCAGGCCGCGCTCGGCGACGGGAAACCAGCCGAGGACCGCATGGCTTCCGGCCACCTGGCTGGAGGGGAACCCCATCCCGGCCAGGGCCAGCAAAGCCAGCAGCATCCCCAGGCCGGAAGGCTCCAGGGCCGCCACCAGGGTGACCAGGCCCGCCAGGATCGCGCCCGCCGCCATGACCCGCCGGTCGCCGAAACGGTCGGTGAGCCGGCCGGTGAGGTAGAAGGTGGTCAGGGCGCCCAGGTCAAAGGCCCCGAGGACCAGCCCGGTGGCGGTCAGCGAGAGGCCCAGGTCCGCCCGGATGAAGGGGGCCAGCACGGGGATTCCGAAGCGGATGGCGGTCAAGCCGGCCTGCTGGAGGGTGGCCAGGGCCAGGAGCAGCCACCGGTGGGCAGGAACCGTGGACACGGCGGCCCCTCCGCCCGGCCGGATGGGGTCCCCGGCGCCCCTGTCCGCGGTGGCGCCCCTGTCCGCGGCTGCGGGAAGGCGGGGCGGTCCCCCGGGCGGCCGGCCGGTCGTCCCGCCGGGCATCGCGGGTTCTCGGCCGGTCGGCAGGCCGCCGGATGACGGCTGGAATGACGATTGGGGTTGGAATGAGGATGGATGGGTTGGCGTAGGCATCGTCCCCCCTTTGGAGCCGGCCTGGCGCCGGCCCTCTCTCGCCCAAGATACGCCAGCCGCTCTTGACCTAGGGGTTTGGGCACCGGGTCCCGGAGGTCCTTCAGGCGGCCGCTGCCAGGATGGCCATGCCTTGACCTGCCTGCCAGCGTTGGGGTAATCCGGTAAATGGATTCGATCCCATGGGGGTGGGGGAGTGTCGATGGCCCAGACGATGAAGGCCATGGTCATTCGGTCCTTCGGCGGGCCCGAGGTCTTCGAACCCCGGGAGGTGCCCGTGCCCGAGCCGGGCCCGGGCGAGGTCCTGGTCGAGGTCTACGCCAGCTCGGTCAATCCCGTCGACTACAAGATCCGCCGCAACGGGACGTGGGCGGGGGTCCAGCCCCCAGCCATCATCGGGTACGACGTCTCCGGGGTGGTGGTCGCCGTCGGCCCCGGGGTCACGGACTTCCGGCCGGGCGATGAGGTGTTCTATACGCCGGAGATCTTCGGCGGGCGGCCGGGCAGCTATGCCCAGTACCACGTGGCGCGCCAGGAGATCGTCGCCCGCAAGCCCGAGAACCTGTCCCACACCGAGGCGGCGGTGGTGCCCCTGGCCGGGGGTACCGCCTGGGACAGCCTGATCACCCGCGGCGGGCTGCGGGTGGGGGAGACGGTCCTGATCCACGGCGCCGCCGGTGGCGTCGGCCACTTCGCCGTCCAGATCGCCAAGGCGGCCGGTGCCTTCGTCTACGCCACCGCCCGGGCGGACAACATGGAGTTCGTCAAGTCCCTGGGCGCCGACCGGGTCATCGAGTACCGCAGCCAGGACTTCGTCGAGATCATCCGCCGGGAGACGGGCGGGCAGGGGGTCGACCTGGTCCTGGACACGGTGGGCGGGGAGGTCCTGACCCGCAGCCTGGAGGTGGTGCGCCCCCACGGCCGGGTCGTCACCATCCTGGGCGGCTCGGTCAACCTGGGGCCCCTGTCGCGGAAGAACCTGACCCTCCACGGCCTCTTCCTAGAGCGGGCCCGGTACAAGCTGGACGCCCTGCGCACGCTGATCGAGGGCGGCCGGTTGCGGCCCGCCCTGGACGGCATCCTGCCCCTCGACCAGGTGGCCGAGGCCCACAGCCGGCTGGAGGAGGGCGGCGTCCGCGGGAAGATCGCCCTGCGGGTCCGGATGCCATGATCGGCGCTCCCGGCCCGCTCCCGGATCTGGATCCTGTCATGCTGGAAGGGATGGTGGAACCGGCGGGTGGTGCCGGGAGCGGCGCACGCTGCAGGCAACGTACCACTGCGGTAGGCCACTGCAGTGCCACGGCGGTAGGACGCAGGAGTTCGGGCCTTTGCGGCCCGAACTCTTTTTTAGTTCAGTTCAGCCCCTTTTTGAGTCCCTTTCCGCCGGGAGCCCGCTGGGGCCTGGGGAAGGGGGTGATGGGGAACCGGGAAGGAGCGAAAGGCGTGGCGACGTGGTGGTCGCAATACCAGCGGTTGCAACTGGCCTGGGCCGAACCCGGCATCCTCGAGGTGGTGCTGGAGCAGCCCCGGACGCTGAACGCCGTGGATGCGGAGACCCATACCGAACTGACCCGGGTGTGGCGCGACATCGACGGAGACAGCCAGGTACGGGTCGTGCTGGTGCGCGGGGCAGGGCAGGCCTTTTCCGCCGGCGGGGATTTCCGGCTGGTGGAGGCCATCATGCAGGATCCCCAGGTCCGGGTCCGGGTCTGGAAGGAGGCCCGGGACCTGGTCTACAACGTGATCAACTGCTCCAAGCCCATCGTCTCGGCCATCGAGGGCCCAGCGGTGGGGGCGGGCCTGGCCGTGGCCCTGCTGGCCGACGTGGCGGTGGCCGGGCGCAGCGCCCGGCTGCTGGACGGGCACGTACGCCTCGGGGTGGCCGCCGGCGACCATGCGGCCATCATCTGGCCGCTTTTGGTCGGCATGGCCAAGGCCAAGTACCACCTGCTGCTCAATGAGCCCGTGACCGGCGAGGCGGCCGAGCGGATGGGCCTGGTGGCCCTGTGCGTGGATGACGGCCGGGCACGGGAGGCGGCCCTGGAGGTCGCCCGGCGCCTGGCCCAGGGCAGTCCCACGGCCATCCGCTGGACCAAGTACGCCCTGAACAACTGGCTGCGCATCGCCGGGCCCATCTTCGACACGTCGACGGCCCTGGAGTTTCTGGGGTTCACCTTGCCGGATGCCGCCGAAGGCCTGGCGTCGCTGCGGGCCAAGCGACCGCCCCGGTTCGAGACGGACTCGCCCCTTTGAGTCTCCCGGCTGGCCCCGGGGGCGGCGCGCCGTTGCGGCCGGACCGCGGGGTGGGGAGACGCCGGCAGGACCACGCCCACCCCGGCGGGGCCGGGGCGGCGGCTTCGGGATGGGGAGGCGAAGGCCTGTCACGGCGCCACCCGCCGGGGTACGGCCGCCCTCCGTTTCCCTGTTAGTTAACATAATGCTACTTATGCGAACTAGGCTTCGAGTAGGGACCGCCGGCCACCGCTGCCGCCGCCTTACCGGGGCGACCGGAATCGGGCCAGCCCCAGCCTCCGCCGAAGAACAGGGCCGCCGGTCGCAACGCCCCGTCCATCGAAAGCATCGGGATCGTTGGCGTTTCTTTGGCGTTGCGTCCTGGCTTCCGCACCCCTGGCGGGCGGCCCGCCGCCGCGACCCTCTAGCGGCTAGCGGGCCGCCTGTACCTCCGGCGGGATGACCAGCACCATCCCCGGTCGTAAGGCCGGGGACGACAGGCCGTTGGCGGCCATCACCGCCGCCACCAGGTCCCGCGGATCCCGATCCGGACGGCCGTACCGGGCGATGAGGCCCCAAAGGGTATCACCCTGGCGAACGACGACCCGCGCGGGTTCTTCCGCCACCGCCGGCGCCACCGCCGGTCCCCCCGCGGTGAGCCGTCCCGGCCCGGTAACCGGAGCGCTCTCGCGGGTCGTGGATGGGGTCGCCGCGGCGGCCACCGTCTCCACCGTCTCGGTTGGGGTCGCTGCGGCGAGCACCACGGCCGGCATGCCCTCCCGGCCGTCCCAGGCGGCAGCCCGGACCGCACCCCGGCCGGAAAGCCAGGTCACCATCAGCCCGATCCCCACGACGACCGTCAAGACCAGCAAGGTCCGATCCGGCCGGACCCAGCGATATCGCCGCCGGCCGGACGGCACCGTGGGTGCCGGCGCCAGCCCGCCGGCTACCGGGCGCCCAGTCGCCGGCCACGGGTGCGGGCACCGGCCGAACCGCCGCCCGGCAACGGTCCCAGCACCGGCAACGGTCCGGGCAGGCACGCCGCGACCCCGGCCGGCCCCCGCCGGCCCGTTCCTCCCGGCAAGCCGGTCCGGATTGCGATTGGATGCCACCGGCCCCCGGCCGATCTCATGGACCCCCAGCGCCATGCCGATCCCCCCACCGCAAACAGGTGTTCGCATCCTCGATCCCACCATATACAAACGTATGTTCGGTGTCAAGGGGGATGGGACGACGGCCCGCCCGGTCGCCTGCCGCCGGGAGCCGTGGGGCGCGGGTCACCCGACCGGCGGCGCTGGACCCGCCACAGGGAATCATCGCCGGCGATTTCACGCCGACCGGCAGGAGATCCCACCGCCCTGGCGAACAACTGTTTGCGGAACCTGCATTCGGGCGGTACAATCGTGCGGGCGGTATCGTCGTGGCGGCCTGACGCGCCCCGGTTCCCGGGCGGGACGGATCCCTGGGCGAACGAAGCGGCCGGCGTGGTCCAATGGATGGCGCCGGGGTCGTGGGCCGGGCCCGGTGACCGGCGGCTGGTGGGAGGTGCCCAGGTGGAAGAGCTTACCCGCAGGCAGCGGCAGATCCTCGAGTTCATCAAGGCGTCGACCCGGGAGCGGGGCTATCCCCCATCGGTGCGGGAGATCGGCGAGGCGGTGGGCCTGAAGAGCACGTCGACCGTCCATACCTACCTGGAGCGACTGGAGCGCAAGGGTTACATCCGGCGCGATCCCACCAAGCCGCGGGCCATCGAGGTGCTCGACGAGGCCGGGATCCGGACGCGCACGGTGCCCGTTCCGCTGGTCGGCCAGGTGACGGCGGGCCAGCCGATCCTGGCGGTCGAG
>DATCLH010000408.1:0-3091 GCA_036564035.1 Thermaerobacter sp. | reverse complement strand
GTGGAAGAGGCCCTGGAGTTCTTCGCCGCGGTGCCGCGCATCCAGCGCAAGCTCCAGACCCTGTACGACGTGGGGCTGGGGTACATCCGCCTCGGTCAGCCCGCCACGGAGCTTTCGGGTGGCGAGGCCCAGCGGGTCAAGCTGGCCACCGAGCTGTCGCGCCGCTCCGACGGCGGCACGGTGTACATCCTGGACGAGCCCACCACCGGCCTGCATTTCGCCGACATCCACCGGCTGGTGGACGTGCTGCAGCGGCTGGTGGACGCCGGCGACACGGTGATCGTCATCGAGCACAACCTGGACGTGGTCAAGGTGGCGGACTGGGTCATCGACCTGGGTCCGGAGGGCGGCGACGAGGGCGGGCGGGTGGTGGCCGAGGGCCCGCCGGAGGCCATCATGGAGGAACCGGCGTCCTACACCGGCCGGTTCCTGCGCCAGCACCTGGAGCGCCAGCGCTCGCGGGTCCGCTCCCACCTCAAGCCGGCCGCCGTGTGATGGTGATCCGCGGCCCGCGGTGCGGGCGACCGCCGTCGCCCGCACCGCGGGCCGCGGCGTCGCCGTGGGCGGCGGGGCCGCGGCCGCCGGCAGGGTCGCCGGCATCGCCGGCGGCGACGCCACAGGCAGCGGCCCCGCCCTTCGCGGGGTTGGCGCCGCCGGAGGTCTGGCCGCCCGCAGGGGCGGTGCCCCCGGCGGGAAGGGTGCCGCTGGCGGCGGCCGTACCCCCGGCGGGGCCGGTGCCGCCCGCGGGGTCGAGGCCGGTGGTGCGGGCCGGCGGTCCGGCGGGGGGATCGCCGCCAGGGCGAGCCTGCGGCGGGGCGGCGGGCGCAGCCGGAGCCGCCGGCGGCGACTCCGGCTGCGCGGTGGGCTGCGCCTGGCCGGCCGAAGGCGCGGGCCGGGCCGAAGGCCCGGGCCGGGAGCCGTCGCCCCCCGTGGAGGGCTGGTCGGGCCCCGGCCGGCGCCGGCGGCCCGGTGGGCCGCCGGCGCCGGGGGCGTCGGGGTCCGGCGGGCTGAACTCGCGCAGCAGCGCCTGGGCTACCGCCGCCACGGGGACGGCCAGGATCGCGCCCACGATGCCCGCCACCTCATAGCCCGCCATCAGCGCCAGCAGGGTCGCCAGGGGGTGCATGCCCACCGCCTGGCCGGTGATGCGCGGCACCAAGAGGTTGCCTTCCAGCTGCTGGACCACGACGAAGAACAGGGTGACGTAGAGCACCGTGGGCCAGGGCTGGAACAGGGCGACCAGGATGGCCGGGATCGCGCCCAGCACCGCGCCGATGATGGGCAGCAGCTCCATGACGCCGGCGATGACGCCCAGCAGGGCCGGGTACGGCATGCCAAGGACGCTCATCCCGATGCCCACGGCGAGGCCGATGATCAGGCCGAGCAGCAACTGGCCCCGCACGTACCCGCCGAAGACCCGCAGGGCGACGGCCTGTGCCCGGCGCACCGGGGCGCGGTAGCGCCGGGGCAGGTAGCCCAGCATCTGGCGGTTGAGGCCCGACCCGTCGACCACCAGGTAGATCGAGATCACCAGGACCAGCAGCGCGTTGGCCAGCGTGGTGCCGACCCCGGTGATCAGCGCGGTGACGCCGGCGAGGATCCGGTTCGTGTTGCCTGCCACCCGCTCCAGGAACTGGCCGGCCAGCTCGTGGGGTTCCAGGCTGACACCGTAGCGGGCCAGGTACTCCCGCAACGCGGCCAGGTAGGACTGCAGCAGCGGCACCGCCTGTTCGACCTGCTCGCGATACCGCGGCACCGCCCAGAAGAGCTCCTGGGCCTGTTCCTTGATGGGACCCGCCAGGTAGACCACGCCCAGGGCCACCAGGGCGACGAAGGCCAGGTACAGGACCAGGGCCGCCAGGGCGCGGCTCCGCATGCCCCGCTCCAGGAAGCTGACCGCCGGTTCCAGGAGGAAGGCCAGGATCCCCGCCAGGCCCAGGAGGGTCAAGGTGCGGGCGAAGTGGGAGAGGACCCACCAGACGAGCCATGCCACCCCGGCGGCGGCCAGCACGGTCGCCAGCGACACCAGGGCCGACCAGGTCGGGGCCGGGGCGGGCGGGGGCGCCGGGCCACCGGGGCCACCCCGCGCCTCGCTCGGCGGCTGCGTCGATGGCGGCGACGGATCGGTGGTCACATCGATCCCTCCAGGGGGGACGCCGGTCCCCAGGCACGGCGGGCGGCATCGGGCCGCATCGGCCGGCAGGCCGGGCCTCCAGGCCATCGGGCCATCTTCGACGGCGGGCCGGTCCGTTCCCTCCTGGCGAGCCGCCCCTGCCTCCAGGGCCGTGCCGCGGGGCCAGGGGCCAGGCGACCGCCGTCATGCCTGGCCCGGGGCGCCGCCTGCGGTCGGCCGACCGCCGCGGGCTCCCCGGTGGGGCCCCGACGGCTCCGGGGCCCAGTCCGGCGGGTCCGACGGGACCCGCGGTCGGCGGCGACCGATCCTTGCGGTCCGGATCGACGGAGACCGGCTCGACCCGGCCCCCGGCCCGACCCGGTCTCGACCCCTAAGACGGTATGGTCGCCGCACGCTGCCGATATGACGGCCGACGGGACATGACGGGGAACGGGCCGGAACCGTTACCTGAAACATCGTCATCTGTTTCAGGCAGCTGATCCTTGCGGATCAGCGGTGCCGGTCTTACCCGGCGATGCGCCGGTGCCGGCTTCCCGCTTCCTCCGGGACCGCCTGCCTTGCGGCAGGTCTTCCATCCCGTCCACGGGCGTTTCTCGTCTCCGGGCCACTCCCGGCGACGGCGGCCACAAGGGCCGCGAGATTCCGGGCCGCGTTTTCGTCCCGGTCAAGCACGAGCCCGCATTCCTCACAGCGGAAGATGCGCTGCGAAAGCGGCAGCGACGGCTTGACCGCGCCGCACCGGGAACAACGTTTGCTGCTGGGATAGAAGGGCGGTGCTTCGACTAGGACCGCGCCGTGCCAGGGACACTTATAGCTGAGCTGGCGGCGGATCTCCGCCAGGGCCGCATCGGCCAGCACCCGGGCCAGCCGCCGGTTCTTCAGCATGCCCGCCACGTGCAGCTGTTCGACGACCACCACACCGTAGGTGCTCGCCAGGTGGTGGGTCAGCTTGTGAAG
>DATCLH010000407.1:0-1640 GCA_036564035.1 Thermaerobacter sp. | reverse complement strand
ACCCGACCGAACCGCCCGGCGATCAGCTCCACCACCGCATCCAACGACGCGACCCACCCAGCAAGATCCACCACGCGGTGATCATCACCGCCCGACAGGCCTCAGCTTCTCACGACACGCCAATGTGCCGTTGCAGTACTAATACTCCAGCCGCAGTTCGTTATGGGATTCCGGTGCGTCGCTTGTAGTGGCTGGTGCGCGCTCGATGCTGGTGGCGTCTGCGCCAGCCCGACCAGGCCCAGATACGGGCTCGGTTGGGGATCCGGGTTAGGTGTGCCAGGAGACGGCGGATCTCGCCGAGGGTGAGCGGGATGAGGCCGCTGCCAGGTCTTTTGGGGCGATCGCTGCGGTGACCGACAGGTAGGCGTGGGCCAGCATGGCGAGCGTGATGTGCCGGTACCAGGCGTCGTAGCGGCGGACCTGGTACTGGTCGAGGCCGACTTCGGTCTTGGCGGTCTGGAAGCACTCCTCGATGGCCCAGCGGGCGCCGGCGACGCGGATGAGGTCCTCGTCGGTGCTGCCGGGTGGACCGGCGCACAGGTAGTAGGCCAACTCGGGATCCTTGCCGGCGTCGAGCTGGGCGGGGGTGAGGATCTGTCGGCGGACCAGCAGCCAGCGCCCCCAGCCTGGTGGGGTGTGCTCCCCGACCGGGAGCGAGGCCACGGCCCAGTCGAACAACCGAGGTCCCTTGGCGCCCTGGCCGCAGGCCCGGCGCTTCCAGGCCTGGTCTGGAGCAGCTGCGGCGGCGTGATCGGCCCGGCTCGACCCCACCCCCGCAGGGATGGTTTGGCTACGCGGCACGGCCACGACGTAGCCGATCCGGCGCTGCTCGCACCAGGTGCGGAACTTGTGGTCCTGCCCGTAGGCCTCGTCAGCGGCCACCCATGACGCGGGAATCCCGGCGTCCAGGGCGCGCGCGAGCATCGCTTGGGCCAGGACCGCTTTGGTGGCGAACTCGACCTCGTCGGGCACCGCCGCTTCCCGGCGCCGATCATGGTCGCCGATCCAGGTCTTGGGCAGGTAAAGCTCCCGGTCGATCAACGTCCTGCCCTTGCTGGTGGCGTAGGCCAGGAACACCCCGAGCTGACAGTTCTCGATCCGGCCCGCGGTCCCGGAGTACTGGCGCTGCACCCCAGCGGACTTGACGCCCTTCTTCAGGAACCCGGTCTCGTCCACGATCAACACCCCGCCGGGCTCGCCGAGGTGCCCGACGACATAACCGCGCAGGTCATCGCGCACCCCGTCGGCATCCCAGTTCGCCGCGTTCAGCAGCCGCTGCATCCCATCCGGCGTCGCGTCCCCGGCGACCTCGGCCAGCGTCCACCCGTTCTTGCCCGCCAACGGCGCGAGCAACCCCCGCACATACGCCCGCGCCCGCCGCCGCGGCTCCGGCCGGACGAACCGCCCCGCCACCAGCGCGAACAACCCGTCCAACCCACCAGTCCAGGCTGCAAGATCCTCTTCCCCCACCACAAGATCCAGAGACTAGACCACGAAGATCACGAACTGCGGCTGGAGTACTAGGAACGAACGACTCGATGCCCGCCCTCCCGCTCGCCCTGTGGCGCGCCCTCCGCCGGATCCTGCGCATCCCCGGCCAACTGCTCATCAGCTGGATCGACAAGCGGAAGGCCCAGAAC
>DATCLH010000406.1:0-3611 GCA_036564035.1 Thermaerobacter sp. | reverse complement strand
CCGCCCGCCGTTGCCGGTCCCGGCGGCCGGAGCCGGGCCGGTGCGGACGAACGCGGCAGCGAGCGCCGGCCGGCGGAGGCGGCCTGCGGCCGGTAGGCAAGGCGCCGGGGCGGAGCCGGAGCGGGTCCGCCCCAAGGGCGGCCCGAGCCCGTTGCGGCGATCCTGCGGCGCCTGGCGGGCCCTCGCAGTCTCCGCCGTGGCCCCCGGCCGCCGGGCGGGCGCGGGGCGGGGTACGAGGCAGGCTGAGGAAGGGGACGAGGCATGGGCATCCAGATCTACAACACGCTGACGGGGCAAAAGGAACCCTTCGAACCGCTGGAGCCGGGCCGGGTGCGCATGTACAACTGCGGCCCCACGGTCTACGACTACTTCCACGTTGGCAACCTGCGCACGTTCCTCTTCTTCGACGTGGTGCGGGGGTGGCTGGAGTACCGCGGGTACCGGGTGCGGTACGTCCAGAACTTCACCGACATTGACGACAAGCTGATCCGCCGCGCAGCCGAGCGGGGCATCACCGTCAAGGAGCTGGCCGACGAGCAGATCCGCGCCTATTTCGAGGACGCCGACGCCCTGGGCATCGTCCGGGCCGACGTGCACCCCCGCGTGTCCGAGAAGATCGGCGCGATCATCGCCCTGATCCGGCGGCTCATCGATCAGGGCTACGCCTACGTGGCCGGTGGCGACGTGTTCTTCGACGTGGAGCGCTTCCGCCACTACGGCAAGCTCTCCGGGCAGAAGACCGAGCAGCTGCTGGCCGGTGCACGGGTCGAGGCGGCGGAGAACAAGCGCAACCCGCTGGACTTCGCCCTGTGGAAGGCCCAGAAGCCCGGCGAGCCCGCCTGGGACAGCCCCTGGGGCCCCGGCCGGCCCGGCTGGCACATCGAGTGCTCGGCCATGGCCATGGACGAACTCGGCCAGACCATCGACATCCACTCCGGGGGCAGCGATCTGGTCTTCCCCCATCATGAGAACGAGATCGCCCAGAGCGAGGCGGCCACCGGCAAGCCCTTCGCCCGCTACTGGATGCACGTGGCCCTGGTCCAGGTGGGCGGCCAGCGCATGGGCAAGTCGATGGGCAACTTCTGGCGCGTGCGGGATTTGCGGGCCCGCTTCCACCCCGAGGCGATCCGCCTCTTCATCCTCTCCGCCCACTACCGCAACCCGCTGGAGTTCAGCCTCGAGGCCCTGGAGCAGGCGGAGCGCGCCCGCCAGCGCCTGGCCAACTTCCTCGCCCACCTGGAGCACCTGCTGCGGGTGGCACCGGAAGGGGACGAACCGGCCGCGACGGCCGGCCGGGCGGCGACCGGTCCCGCCACCGGCCGGGCGGGGACGGGTCCCGCGGCAAGCCCGGCTGACCCGGCCAGCGGGGGGCTGGCGGCGGCCCCAGAGCCGGCCGATGCGGCCGGGGCGCCGGGCCTGGACTGGCCCGCGCGCCTGGCCCGGGCCAAAGCCGAGTTCGAGGCGGCCATGGACGACGACTTCAACACCGCCGACGCCCTGGCGGCCCTGTTCACCCTGGCCCGGGACGGGCACAAGGTGCTGGGACCCGGCAGCCCCCGGGCGTGGATCCAGGCCACCCTGGACCTGGTGCGCGACTTGGGCCGGCCCCTGCGCCTCTTCCGCACCGCCGCGGCGGAGGAACCGGCCGGCGACGCCCAGGCCTTGCTGGACCTGCTGCTGGAGGTGCGCCAGTACGCCCGCTCCATCCGGGACTACCAGCTGGCCGACCGCATCCGGGACGGGCTGGCGGCCCTGGGGTACGTGCTGGAGGACACGCCGGCGGGGACCCGGGTGCGCCGGGGCGCGCGGGTCGTCGGGGGGGCCCGGGGATGACGCCTCCCGGGCGGCGCGGCGGGCGCGGCGCCGGCTCCAAGGGGTGGCCGTCACCGGCGGCGGGCGCCGGCAGCTCGGGGGTTTCGCGGCCGCCGGCCACGGCCGGTGGCGGGCGGGGCCGGCGGCGGGCGGCGGCCGCGGGGGTGCCGGAGGGCGGGTTCCTCCAGGTGGAAGGGCGGCAGCCCGTGCTGGAGCTGCTGCGCAGCGGCCACCCGGTGCACCGGATCTTCGTGGCTGCGGGCCGGCGGGGTGCGTCCCTGGAGGAAGTGGAGAACCTGGCCCGGGAGCGGGGCGTGGCGGTGACGGAGGTCGACCCGGCGGAGCTGGCGCGCCGCGCCCAGACCGAAGGGCACCAGGGCATCCTGGCCCTGGCGGCGCCGCTGCCGGCGCCCGATCCCCTGGACCTCCTGGAGCGTGCGGCGCGGTGGGGCGAGCCGGCCCTGGTGGTGATTTGCGCCGAGATCCAGGACCCCCACAACCTGGGGGCGGTCTTCCGCTCGGCCGAGGCGGCGGGCGCCCACGGCGCCGTGGTGCCGCGTCATCGCAGCGCGCCGCTGGGGCCCACCGTCTTCAAGACCTCCGCCGGGGCCCTGGTCCACCTGCCCGTGGCCCAGGTACCCAACCTGGCCCAGGTGGTGCGCCGCTACAAGGAGCAAGGGGTCTGGGTGGTGGCGGCCGATCCGGAGGGCGCCGAGCCCTACGACCGCTGGGACTGGACCCAGCCCACGGCCCTGATCCTGGGCAGCGAAGGCCGCGGCGTGCCGCCCCTCTTGCTGCGCCACTGCGACGGGCGGGTCTCCATCCCCATGGCCGGCCAGGTGGCCTCCCTCAACGTGTCCGTGGCGGCCGGCGTCCTGCTGTTCGAGGCGGCGCGCCAGCGCCGCCGGCGGGCGGCGGACGGCCCGGAAGCCGTGGGCAACCGTCCTTGACGCTTGTCGAACCCCGCCGGTATAATGGCCTTGCGATTTGTCCACATGCCGATCCTGACCAGGAATCTTTCCGTCACCAAGGTGTCATCACCGGTCGGTATCTCCGCAACTTCGTGCATATCCTTTAGCTGAAACCTGTTTGTGGGTGCCCGCCCTCACGACCAAACTCACCGTCGCGCGCGGACCCCGCTAGCCGCCGTGACCCTGTCTGACGGAGGCGATGGAGACGGTGAACGCCCAGTCGCATGCCCCTTCGCTGGTGGAACGGGATCTGGATCATATGGAAGATGAGGAAATCGTCGAAATCGCCCGGCAGGGAAACCCGGAGGCGCTGGAATACCTGATTGGCAAATACAAGAATTTCGTCCGCGCCAAGGCGCGTTCGTACTTCTTGGTGGGCGCCGACCGGGAAGACATCATTCAAGAGGGTATGATCGGCCTCTACAAGGCGATTCGGGACTTTCGCAGCGACAAGCTGTCATCCTTTCGGGCCTTTGCCGAGCTTTGCATCACCCGCCAGATCATCACGGCGATCAAGACGGCGACGCGCCAGAAGCACATCCCGTTGAACTCGTACGTGTCCCTGAACAAGCCGATCTACGACGAGGACTCGGATCGGACCTTGCTGGACATCATCTCGGGTTCCCGGGTCACCGACCCCGAGGAGCTTTTCATCAGCCGGGAAGAGTTCGGGGACATCGAGCAGAAGATGGGCGAGATCCTCAGCGAGCTGGAGTGGCGCGTCCTCATCGCCTATCTGGACGGGAAATCCTACCAGGAGATCGCCGACGAGCTGAACCGGCACGTCAAATCCATCGACAACGCGCTGCAGCGGGTGAAGCGGAAGCT
>DATCLH010000405.1:0-3555 GCA_036564035.1 Thermaerobacter sp. | reverse complement strand
CCCCGGGCCCGCTCCCAGCGGGGTGTGGGCCCGGCGGTGGGCCCGCAGGGCCCCATGGCTTGCGGCGCCGCGACACCGGCTCGCTAAGCCCGCGGCCTTGGGGGCCCCGTCCCTCCGTCGGCCTCGTCGATCCCAGGACCTGCGGCGACCTTTTCGCCCACTCTAAAACGTGATTGAATTCGCCGGACCCGGCGGGTTTCCCTGGTCGTGCGGCCGCCATCCGGGCGACCGGCGACCGCCCCTGGGGCCGATGGCCCCGGGCGGTCGAGCCGGTTCGACCCCGCCCGGCCCCGTCCTCCGGACCCGGGACGCTCCGCCCCGTCCCACCGACCCGGGCCGCCCCGCTCCAGCCACCCGCGCCTACTCCGGACCGGCCCCGGCCTCGGCCAGGGCCCGGCGGCGCAGCTGCCCGCAGGCCGCCTCGATCCGCTGGCCCAGCTCCCGCCGCACCGTCACGTTGACCCCCAGGCTGCGCAGCTGGGCGGCGAAGGCCTGAACCCGCTCGGGGGACGGCGCCCGGAAGGGGCGCTCGCTGACCGGGTTCCACGGGATCAGGTTGACGTGGGCCCCCAGGGGCGAAACTAGCTGGGCCAGCTCCCGGGCGTGCTCGGGCTGGTCGTTGACGTCGGCGATCAGGACGTACTCGAAGGTGATGCGGCGGCCCGTCTCCGCCACGTACTCCCGGCAGGCGTCCATCAGCTCGGCGATGGGCCAGCGCCGGTTGACGGGCATCAGCCAGCTGCGCAGGGCGTCGTTGGGGGCGTGGAGGGAGACCGCCAGGGTGATGGGCAGCCCCTCCCGGGCCAGCTGGCGGATCTTGGGCACCAGCCCCGAGGTGGACACCGTCATGTGCCGGTAGCTGATCCCGGCGCCCTGGGGATGATGGGCGACCCGCAGAAAGCGCAGGGTGGCGTCCAGGTTCTGCAGGGGCTCGCCGATCCCCATGATGACCAGGTGGCTGACCCGCTCGCCCCGCTCGGCCAGGTCCCGGTTGACCACCAGCAGCTGGCCCGCCATCTCCGCCGCCGTCAGGTTCCGCACCAGCCCGCCCAGGGTCGAGGCGCAGAAGCGGCAGCCCATGGCGCAGCCTACCTGGCTGGAGACGCACAGGCTGAGGCCGTAGCGATGGCGCATCAGGACGGTCTCGATCAGCTGGCCGTCGTCCAGCTCCAGCAGGTACTTGCGGGTGCCGTCCTCGGGATCAACCTGCAGCCGCCGCACCTGGGGCACCATGGGATCGCCCAGGGCCTCCAGCCGTTCCCGCAGGTCCCGGGGCAGGTCCGTCATGGCGCTGAAGCGGGTCACCCCGCGCCGGTGGAACCAGGCGAAGATCTGGCGCCCCCGGTAGGCCGGCTCACCCCATGGGGCCAGCTGGGCGGCCAGTTCCTCCGGCAGAAGACCGGCCCACTCCCGGGTCGGCACGGCCGGCCCGGCGGGACCGGCGCCCCCGCCACCGGTCCCTGCGTCCTGCCCGGCGGCGGCCGGCGCTGCAGCCGGGGTCGTCATGCCCTCGTGCTCCTCCGCCACCGCCCTCACCTCCCCTCGGCGCGCCGCAGGCACGCGATGAAGAATCCGTCGACCCCATGCCGGTGGGGCCAGAGCTGGATCCACCCGTCCGGGGCGGAGGGCTCCTGCTGCAGCCCGGCGGGCAGCCGGGGGCGCAGGTCCACCGGGGCGAAGGCGCCGGCGGCCTCCCGCAGGAACCCCTCCACCACCGCCTGGTTCTCCTCGGGTTCGGTGGTACAGGTGCTGTAGACCAGGATCCCCCCGGGCTTCAGGCAGGCCGCCGCCGCCCGCAGCAGCTCCCCCTGCAGCGGGGCCAGGGCAGCCAGGTCGCCGGGCTCCTTGCGCCAGCGCAGGTCGGGCCTCCGGGCGATGACCCCCAGCCCGCTGCAGGGCACGTCAGCCAGCACCCGGTCCGCCTGCCCGGCGAACCGCTCCGGCAGCCGCCGCCCGTCCAGGGCCAGCGGCTCCACCGCCTCCAGACCCAGCCGCCGGGCTGCCGCCCGCACCTTCTCCAGCCGGCCTGGGTCCACGTCGCAGGCCACCACCCGACCCCGGTCGCCCATCCGCTCGGCAATGTGGGTCGCCTTGCCGCCCGGCGCGGCCGCCACGTCCAGCACCAGCTCCCCCGGCTGGGGGTCCAGCACGTGCACCGCCAGCATGGAACTCTCGTCCTGCCAGGTCAAGGCGCCCTGCTGGAAGGCGGCCAGCTCCGCCGGGCTCACCCCGTGACCCAGCCGCAGTGCTTCCGGGAGGAACCGGCCGGGTTCCACCGGCACCCCCGCGGCGGCCAGGGAGCCGGCCAGGGCCTGGGGATCGGCCCGCAAGCGGTTGACGCGGGCGGACAGGGGCGGCACCCGGTTGTTCGCTTCGAGCAGCTGGCGGGTCTCCTCCGGCCCGAGCCGCCGGAGCCAGCGTTCCACCAGCCAGCGCGGGTGGGCATGGGTGAGGGCCAGGTGTTCCGCCAGGTCCTCCTCCGCGGCGGGGATGGCCCCGTGGGGGAAGCCGTGGCGGGCCGCCTGGCGCAGCACGGCGTTGACGAACCCGGCGGCGTAGCCGGGGCCGTGCCGCCGCACCAGTTCCACCGACTGGTCCACCGCGGCGTGGGCCGGGATGCGGTCCAGGTGCCAGAGCTGGTAGGCGCCCAGCCGCAGGGCGACCCGCACCGGCGGGTCGAGCCGCGGGGCAGGCCGCCGGGCCCACCGGCCGAGGGCCCAGTCCAGGGTCCCCTGGCGCCGGGCCACGCCGTAGGCCAGCTCGGTGGCCAGGGCCCGCTCCCGCGGGGGCAGCGCGGCCCGGTCGAGGAGCCGCGCCAACGCCTGGTCGACGTACACCGGCCCGGTCTCGGCCGCCAGCAGGGCGAGGAAGGCGGCCTCCCGCCCGTCCCGCGGGCGGCCATGACCGGGCCGAACCGGCCGGCCGTCCCGGCCCCGCCGCTCCCGCGGCGGGCCAGCGGCCGCCCCGCCGCGGTCCGGAACCGAAAGGGGGCGCCCCGGCGGCGCCCCCTGCGGATGCTCGCCGGTCGTGTCCATGGGCTCAGTCCCGGCGCCCGCGCAAGGCCAGCAGGTACAGCAGCTGCATGACGGCCATGACCATGGCCGCCACGTAGGTCAGGGCCGCCGCCTGCAGGACTGTCCGGGCGCCCCGCACCTCCTCCCCGCGGAGGTAGCCGCCGCCCGCCAGGGCCGCCAGGGCGCGGCTGGAGGCGTTGAACTCCACCGGCAGGGTGATCACCTGGAACAGTACGGCCAGGCTAAACAGCAGGATGCCCAGGTTCTGCAGGGGCGCCCAGTTCATGATCAGCCCCAGGAAGAACAGGGGGAACGCCAGCTGGGAGCCGAACTGGGTCGCCGGGATGATGGCGTTGCGCAGTCCCAGCCAGACGTAGCCCGTGGCGTGCTGGATGGCGTGCCCCACCTCGTGGGCCGCCACCCCCTGGGCCGCCACCGTCGAGCCGTAGTAGACGCCCTCGGACAGGCGCACCACCTTGGTGCGGGGATCGTAGTGGTCCGTCAGCCGCCCGCCGATGGGCTCGACCCGCACGTCGTCGAT
>DATCLH010000404.1:0-2120 GCA_036564035.1 Thermaerobacter sp. | reverse complement strand
GGGCGGCCCTGGCCCTGGCGGCCCTGGCCTGTGCGGCGGCGGGCGTGCTGGTGGGGCTGGTTCTTCCCCGGGACGAACCCGGCCCCGCCGGCCCCGGCCGGTCCGGGCAGGCACCGGCCGCCGGCCCCGGGAGGAACGACGCCGTCCATCCCGGCCCCCAGGGGCCGCGGCCATGGTCCACCCGGGAGGATGGCGCCCTGGCCGTGGCCGGCTGGTTCTTCCGGCAGCGGCCGCTGGTCCTGGTCACGGCGGTGGCGTGCCTCCTGGCGGCCGTCCAGTTCAGCCTCACCGGCTACCTGCCCCTGTTCATGGAGGACGTCTTCGGGTGGTCTGCCCAGGCGGCGGGCCGCCTGCTGCTGGTGGTCCACCTGGGCGGGATGCTGGGCCGGCTGGGGTGGGGCTGGGCGTCCGACAAATGGTTTGGCGGGGAGCGGACGCGGCCCATGGCCGGGGCGGCCCTGCTGGGGATGGGGGCCACCGGCGTGCTGGCCCTGACCGCCCTGGCCGGCCGGCCCGGCGGGGGCGGGATGGCCGGCGCCATCGCCCTGGTGCTGCTGGCCGGCGTGGCAGGGTTCAGCTGCCTGGGGTGGAACGGGCTCTACACCACCGTGGTGGCCGAAAACGCCGGCAGCCGGTCGGCGCCGGCCCTGGGGCTGAGCATGACGGTGCTCTACGTGTTCACCATGCTGGCGCCGCCCGCCTTCGGCCGGGTGGTCGACGCCGCGGGACACTACGGGGTCGCCTGGGGCCTGGCCGTGGCCTTCCAGCTCCTGGGCCTGCAGGCGATCCGGCAGCTGCGCCGGTCCCTGGCGTTCGGTGGCGGCGCCGTTGACGGGAGGGTGGCGGGATGAAGGTGGCGGTGATCAGCGACGTCCACGGCAACGGGCCGGCGCTGGAGGCGGTCCTGGCCGACATCGCCGCCCGCGGGGTGGACGCCGTCTACTGCCTGGGGGACGTGGCCTTCCAAGGGCCCCACGCGGTCCATTGCGTCGACGTCCTGCGCCAGCGGGGGATCCCCACGGTGCGGGGGAACACCGACCGCTATCTGGCCGGCGGCGGCCTGCCGCCCGGTTTGTCGGAGGAACGGGCCGCGGCCCTGCTGCGGCCCTGGCGGGATGCCCTGGGAAGCCAGCGGCTGGAGTGGCTCCAGTCCCGTCCCGACCGCCTCGAGGTGCGCTGGGGACCGGTGACGGCCCTTCTGGTCCACGGTTCGCCCCGTTCCGATGAGGAGCCCCTGCTCCCCTTCGCCCCGGGCGCCGGCGGCAGCCAGGGCGGCGGGGACGCCTCCGACTCTCGGAGCGACCCCTTGGAGGGGGTCACGGCCGACGTGGTCCTCTTCGGCCACCACCACCTGCAGCTGGCGTGGCGCTGGGCCCGGACCGGGCCGTGGATGGTGGGTCCGGGGAGCGTCGGCATGCCCTTCGATGGCGATCCGCGGGCGGCCTACGCCCTGATCGCCGTTGGGGAGGGACCTGGCGCCGCCGTCGACATCACCCTGGTGCGGGTGCCCTACGACGTGGAGGCCGTCGTCGCCGCCCACCGGCAGGCGGGCTTGCTGGAGTATAACCCCCTGTACCCCGCCCAGTTGCGCCAAGCCCGGATGCAGCCGGAGGGGTGAGCCCCACCGGCGGGACGCCATGCGGGAACACCGGCGGGGGCGGGCCCCAACGGCCCCCCCCCGCCGCGCCCGTTCGTCAGTCGATCTTGACCTCGTCGATCTGGGCCCGCTGGAGCCGGCCGCTGAAGTCGACGTAGATCGCCTTCCACTCGGTGTAGACCTCAAGGGCCGCCTGGCCCGCCTCCCGGTGGCCGTTGCCCGTGGCCCGCATGCCGCCGAAGGGCAGGTGGATCTCGGCGCCGATGGTGCCGTGGTTGACGTAGCAGATGCCCGTCGCCAGATCCCGCATGGCGATGAAGGCATTGCGCACGTCCCGGGTGAAGATCGAGCTGGAGAGGCCGTACTGAACGCCGTTGTTGATCTCGATGGCCTCCTCCAGGCTCTTGATCTTGATGATCGACAGCACGGGGCCGAAGATCTCCTCGTTGGCGATCCGCATGTCGGGGGTCACGTCGGCGAAGATGGTCGGCTGGAAGAAGAAGCCCCGCGCCAGGTCGCCCTC
>DATCLH010000403.1:0-2168 GCA_036564035.1 Thermaerobacter sp. | reverse complement strand
GGCACCCCGCCCGGTGCGCCGGGGGCAGGGGCATCCGGTGCCCCAAGCACGCCTGCCGAGACACCCGGCCCCACCGGCGAGGGCGGCTCGGTGGTGGTGGTCCTGGCCACCGACGCGCCCCTGACCTCCCGCCAGCTGGGCCGGATCGCCCGCCGGGCCGCCGCCGGCCTGGCCCGCACCGGCACCGTTTACTGGCACGGCAGCGGCGACTTCGTCCTGGCCTTCAGCACCGCCCGCCGCTACCCGCCCTACCTGCCCGACGAGGGCGCCTACCTCAATCCCTTCTTCGAGGCGGCTGCGGCCGCGACGGAGGAGGCGGTGATCCGGGCCCTGGTGGCGGCCCGCCCCATGACGGGCCGCGACGGCCACCACGTGCCCGCCCTGCCCGCCGGCCGGGTGCGCCACCTGCTGGAAGAACGCGGCATCCCCTGGGATTACGGCCCGGAGCCCGCTCGCCAGCCCCGCTGAGGCCCGGGCGGCCTTGAGCCGGTGGACCCCGCCGGGTGGAAGGGGCCGGGCCCACCCCAGCGGTGCGGGCTGCTCCAGGCCGTGCGGGTTCGTTCGGCCTTACGCCTCCGAAGCCGCCTTCGACTCCACGGGCTGCCCCGCCGCGGTGGCCGGAGCCCCCCGGTGCCCGACCGCCGGCGTCAGCCGCACCAACCAGATGTACATCGCCACCACCGGCACCAGGAAGGCCGCGCTGGCGACGATGCCGGCCTCCACCGCCACCGCCGCAGCGATACCGCCCAGCACGGGTCCACCAATGATCTCCCCGAAGGAATGGAACTGCTCGACCATGGAGAGGACCGTGGCCCGGGCGCCGGGATCCAGCCCGTGGTTGACCCAGGCCACCTGGAGCGGATCGTACGTCTCCCGGAGCAACGCCGTGAGCCAGTAAAAGCTCACCGCCATGGCCAGGGACCCCGCCAGGCCGAAGCCCGCCACGCTGGGGATCAGCAGGGTGCTGATGCCCAGGAGGAGCCGCCCCACCCGGCCCGGGTCGCCGGCCCCGCGACGCCGCACCAGCTCGGCGGCCCCCATGCTCAGCAGCATGGCTCCGGCGGTCAGCAGCCCGATCCACACCACGGGGCCCATCCCCGGCGCCGTTCCCGTCCCCGGACCCGTTCCCGCCACCTGGGGAAACCGGGTCAGGAGGTGGAACTGCCAGAGGCGGTCGAATCCCTCGCTGGCCAGGCCGTAGAACACGCCGATGGCCAGCAGGAGGTCCAGGCCAGGCCGCCCCCGCACCGCCCGCCACCCCCGCCGCCAGGTGCCGCCCATCCCCTGCCAGAGCGACCCACGAGCCTGGATCCGCGTCCGGTAGCCCCGCTCGGGCATCGCCAGGGCCAGGAAGCCGGCCAGAAGCCACAAGGAGAGGCCGGCCGCCCGTAACGGCAGATCCAGCCGCAGGCTGCCCAGGGCCACACTGGCCCCAATGCCCAGCAGGGTGGCCGCCTGGGCCGCCTGGGCGCCCCGCACGTACAGGTGGCGGGCCCGTTCCTCCCCCACCTCGTCGGCGATCCAGGCGGCGTCGGCGCCGCTGGTGAAGGTGTACCCCAGGCCCCAAAGGACCTGGCCCAGCAGGATGGCCGGCAGGGCGGCCACCGCCCCCTCGACCAGCAGGCCGGCGCCGATCAGGACGAGCCCCGCCAGGATCGAAGCCCGCCGGCCGTACAGGTCCGCGACGATGCCCGTGGGCACCTCGCAGAGGGTCACGGTGATCTCCAGCATGGTGCCGACCAGCGCCAGTTGGAGGGGATCGAGGCCGGCCTGCTGGATCCGGTAGAGGGCCGCCACGGTGTGGGCCGTGGCCAGCAGAAACGCCATGCCGAAGCGGTAGATAACGTAAACCGCCGCCGGGTCGACGGCGATCCGGACGGTCGCACGCCGCTTCCCTCGCCCCAATGGACCCACCCCAGGCAGACTCCGGCCCCGGAGTCCGTCGCCGCCGGCGATCCGGTCCAGGTGCCGCGTCTCGGTAACGTTCTTAGCATAGCGGGGCCGGTGGCGAGATCCAACGGGGCCGAGCCTCGGGGTGAGGCCTCTTCTATTTGCCTCGACCCTCACCTACCGAAACGGGACACGGGCCGTACCCCCGGACCGCCGGCCGGGGGGCGGGGCCGGCCCCAGAAGCGGGAGCGGGGGCGAGCCGGGCAGGACGCTGGGAA
>DATCLH010000402.1:0-3415 GCA_036564035.1 Thermaerobacter sp. | reverse complement strand
ACGTGGAGGCCGCCCGGGCCATCGGCACCCCGGCGTGGGACATCATGATCAACCACCTGCTGCGCAACGCCACGGCCCCCCTGATCGTCAACGCCACCCTGATGATCGGCGGGGCGATCCTGGCCGAGTCGGCCCTCTCCTTCCTCGGCCTCGGCGTACAGCCGCCCCAGACCAGCTGGGGCCAGATGCTGAACAATGCCCAGCAGTACATGCTGGCGAACCCGCTGCTGGCGGTCTACCCCGGCGCCTGCATCTTCCTCACCGTGCTGGCGGTGAACTTCGTGGGTGACGGCATCCGCGACGCCTTCGACCCCCGGCAGAAGGAACGGGTGCGCCGGAGCTGGCGGGTCGCCGCGGCCTTCGGGCGGGCCGCCGTGGGCGAAGGGCGGGCCGCGGCCACCGCGACCGGCGCCACCCCCGCCCGTGGGCGTGGCCCGGCGGGCGGCCGGCGCCTGCCCGGCGCTGGCGGCGGCCGGGGGACGCCCCCGGGCGCCAGGGAAAGGAGGCGACGGCCGTGAGCCGGCCCTTGCTCGAGGTGCGTGACCTCACCGCCGGGTTCCTCACCGCCCAGGGTCCCCTGGTGGCCGTGGAGGGAGTCTCCTTCACCGTCGGGGTCGCCGAGACCGTCTGCCTGGTGGGCGAGTCGGGCAGCGGCAAGAGCGTGACCTCCCTGGCCATCATGCGGTTGCTCGAGTACGACAACGGCGCCATCTTCGCCGGGCAGGTGCTGCTGGACGGCACCGACCTGGCCGCCAAGACCCAGGAGGAGATGCGCCGGATCCGCGGGCGGCAGGTGGCCATGGTCTTTCAGGAACCGATGACCGCCTTGAACCCCGTGTTCACCATCGGCGACCAGATCGCCGAAGCCGTCATGCTGCACGAGGGCAAGGGCCGGGCGGAGGCCATGGCCCGGGCGGTGGAGATGCTGCGCCTGGTCGGGATCCCCGAACCGGAGGTGCGGGTGCGCCAGTACCCCCACGAGTTCTCCGGCGGCATGCGGCAGCGGGCGATGATCGCCATGGCCCTGGCCTGCCGGCCGCGGCTGCTGATCGCCGACGAGCCGACCACGGCCCTGGACGTGACGATCCAGGCCCAGATCCTCGACCTGCTGCGCCGGCTCAAGGCCGAGCTGGGCATGTCCATTCTGCTGATCACCCACGACATGGGCGTGGCCGCCGAGATGGCCGACCGGATCGTGGTCCTGTACGCCGGCCGGGTGGTTGAGGAGGGGCCCGTCGAGCAGATCTTCGAGCGGCCGTCCCACCCGTACACCATCGGCCTTCTGGCCTCGGTGCCCGATCTGGAGGCCCCGCGGCAGCGGCGGTTGCAGGCGATCCCGGGGAGCGTGCCCAGCATCGACCGGATGCCGGCGGGGTGCCGGTTCCACCCCCGCTGTCCCTATGCCATCGACCGCTGCCGGGAAGAGGAGCCGCCGCTCCAACCGGTGGCCGCCGGGGGGCGGGCGGCCTGCTGGCTGGCCGATGAGGTGGCGGCCGAGAGGGGGCTGGGAACGTGAGCATGCCCGAGCGGGCGGTGGAACGGGCCCGCACCGGAGGGGCGCCCGCCGGCCCCGGGTCCGCGGCCGGGCCGGCCCAGGCGACGCCGGAAGCCGGTGCCGGCGAGCCCCTGGTGCGGGTCGAGGACGTGAAGAAGTACTTCCCCATCACCCGGGGCGTGCTGGGGCGCACGGTGGGCCATGTCCGGGCCGTCGACGGCGTCACGATGGAGATCCGCCAGGGGGAGACCTTCGGCCTGGTGGGCGAGTCGGGCTGCGGCAAGTCGACCCTGGCCCGGGTGATCTTGCGGCTGGTGCCGGCCACCGGTGGCCGGGTCTGGTTCGCCGGCCGTGACCTCTTCGCCCTGCGGGGACCGGAGCTGCGCCGGGTGCGCCGGGAGATGCAGATCATCTTCCAGGACCCCTTCGGCTCCCTGAACCCGCGCTTCACGGTGGCCGACATCATCGGCGAGCCCCTGCGGGTCCACGGCATGCGCCGGCGGTCCCAGCGGGAGGCGCGGGTGGCCGAGCTGATGGAGCTGGTGGGGCTCAACCCCGCCTGGCGGCACCGCTTCCCCCACCAGTTCTCCGGCGGGCAGCGGCAACGCATCGGCATCGCCCGGGCCATCGCCTTGAACCCCCGCTTCGTGGTGGCCGATGAGGCGGTCTCGTCCCTGGACGTGTCGGTGCAGGCCCAGATCCTCAACCTGCTGGCCGACCTGCAGGAGCGCCTGGGGCTGACCTACCTGTTCATCGCCCACGGCCTCAACGTGGTGCGCCACGTCTCCACCCGGGTCGGGGTGATGTACCTGGGCCAGCTGGTGGAGGTGGCGCCCACGGAGGAGCTGTTCCGCCACCCTGCCCATCCCTACACGGCGGCGCTGCTCTCCGCCGTCCCCGTGCCCCACCCCCGCCGGCGGCGGGAGCGGATCGTCCTGCAGGGAGACGTCCCCTCGCCGGCCAATCCTCCGTCGGGATGCCGGTTCCACCCGCGCTGTCCCTTCGCCCAGCTGCGGTGCCGGGAGGAGATGCCCGTCCTGCGGCCGCTGGCCTCGGGCCATCACGTGGCCTGCCACTACCCCTTGCAGTGACGGTGGCGGGCTGAAGACGCCGGTGGCGGCCCGTGGGGCGACCGGTCCCGCGGGCCGCCTCGAGTTTCTCAAGTTCCGTCCCCTGAAGGAGGTCGAGCGATGGAACGCGCCATCGCCTACAGCCGGGCCCACCGGGACCAGGCGCTGGCGGACCTCCAGGCCCTCCTGCGGCAGCCCTCGGTGGCGGCCCAGGACCTGGGCATGGACGCTTGCGCCGACCTGGTGGCCTCCATGCTGGAGGCCGTGGGCGCCCGGGTCGAACGGGTCCCCCTGGAGGGCGGCTACCCGGTGATCTACGGCGAGATCGACGCCGGCGCGCCGCGCACCCTGCTCTTCTACAACCACTACGACGTCCAGCCCCCCGAACCGCTGGAGGAATGGGCGGTCGACCCCTTTGCTGCAACCGTCCGCGACGGGCGGCTGATCGCCCGGGGCGTGGCGGACAACAAGGGCAACCTGATGACCCGCATCAAGGCGGTCGAGGCCTGGCTCCAGGGCGAGGGACGCCTGCCGGTCAACGTGAAGTTCGTCATCGAAGGGGAAGAGGAGATCGGCAGCGTCCACCTGCACCAGTTCATGGAGCGGTACGCGGACCGCCTGGCTGCCGACGGCGTGGTGTGGGAGTCGGGCGGCAAGGACGCCCGCGGGCGGCCGGCCATCTCCGCCGGCTGCAAGGGCATCCTGTACGTCGAGCTGGTGGCCCGGGCCGCCAACCAGGACCTGCACTCCAGCCTGGCGGCCATCGTGCCCAACCCGGCCTGGCGCCTGGTGCAGGCCCTTTCGACCCTCAAGGACGTCACCACCGACCGCGTGCTCATCGAGGGCTTCT
>DATCLH010000401.1:0-1560 GCA_036564035.1 Thermaerobacter sp. | reverse complement strand
TCCCGAGATCGTCCGCGCCCTGGACGAGGCGGGGGCCTTGCTGGCCCAGGGGACCATCCGGCACCAGTACGCCCACTGCTGGCGCTGTCGCCAGCCGGTGATCTTCCGCGCCACCACCCAGTGGTTCGCCTCGGTGGAGGGCTTCCGCCGGCAGGCCCTGGAAGCCATCGACCGGGTGCGCTGGATCCCGGCCTGGGGCCGCGAGCGGATCCACAACATGGTGGCCGACCGCGGCGACTGGTGCATCTCGCGCCAGCGGGCCTGGGGCGTGCCGATCCCCGTCTTCTACTGCGAGGACTGCCAGGAGCCGGTGATCACCGAGGAGAGCATCGGCGCCGTGGCCGCGCTCTTCCGGCGGGAGGGCTCCAACGCCTGGTTCGAGCGGGAGGCGGCGGAGATCCTTCCCGAGGGGTTCGCCTGCCCCCATTGCGGCAGCCGCAAGGGCTTCCGCAAGGAGACCGACATCATGGACGTGTGGTTCGACTCCGGGTCGAGCCACGCCGCGGTCCTGGAGACCCGGGAGGAACTGGCCTGGCCCGCCGACCTCTACCTGGAGGGGTCGGACCAGCACCGGGGCTGGTTCCAGTCGTCGCTGCTGACGGCGGTGGCGACCCGGGGCCAGGCGCCCTACCGGGCCGTCTTGACCCACGGCTTCGTCGTCGACGGCGAGGGCCGCAAGATGTCCAAGTCCCTGGGCAACGTGGTCGACCCCAACGACGTGATCCGCCGGTACGGGGCCGACGTGCTGCGCCTGTGGGCGGTCTCGTCGGATTACCGGGGCGACGTGCGGATCTCCGAGGACATCCTCAAGCAGATGGCCGAGATCTACCGGAAGATCCGCAACACCCTGCGCTTCCTCCTGGCCAACCTGGGCGACTTCGACCCGGCCCGGGACGCGGTGGCCCATGCCGAGCTGCCCGAGCTGGACCGCTGGGCGCTGGCGCGCCTCGCCCAGGTGACGGAGCGGGTCCGCCGGGCCTACGACGAGTACCAGTACCACCTGGTCTACCACGCGGTCCACAACTTCTGCGTCACCGACCTGAGCGCGTTCTACCTGGATGTGCTCAAGGACCGGCTCTACGCCTCCCTGCCGGCGGATCCCCAGCGCCGGGCCGCCCAGACGGTCCTCTACCAGCTGGCGCGGACCCTGACCCTGCTGCTGGCGCCCGTGCTCTGCCACACGGCGGAGGAAGTGTGGGGCCACCTGCCGCGGCTGGAGGGCGACCCGGAGAGCGTCCACCTGGCGCTCCTGCCCGAGCCCCAGGAGGCCTGGCGGGACGGGGAACTGCTGCGCCGGTACGAAGTCCTGTTGGAGGTGCGGGAGGAGGTCTACCGTGCCCTCGAGCAGGCGCGCCAGGACAAGGTGATCGAGGTGCCGGCGGAGGCCCGGGTGACCATCGCGGGTCCGGCGGCCGACGCCGCCCGGGTCCTGGAGTCCTTGTCGGAACGGTTGCCCGAGCTGTTCCTGGTGGCGGAGGTGCGGGTGGAACCGGCCGCGGGCGCCGGCCCGGCCGTCCGGGTCGAGCGGAGCCCCCTGGCCCGCTGCGCCCGCTGCTGGCG
>DATCLH010000400.1:0-2151 GCA_036564035.1 Thermaerobacter sp. | reverse complement strand
GCGCAGCACGTCAAGAATCCCGACACCCAGACCTGGCGCGCCCTGCGGCAGCTGCAAGCCCGCCACCGCCTGGCCCTGACGGGCACGCCCGTCGAGAACCACCTCCTGGACCTCTGGGCGCTGTTCGAGATCCTCATGCCGGGCTACCTGGGGTCTCGGGACGCCTTCCTGCGCCGGTACGCCGGTGTGATGGTGGAACCGGCTGTGGCCGGCGGCCCGGATGCCTCGGTCCAGGAGGTGACCGACCCCCGGGTGGCGTCCCTGCGACGCCGGGTCTTCCCCTTCATCCTGCGCCGCCTCAAGGCCGAGGTGGCCCGCGACCTGCCGCCCCGCACGGAGGTGGTCCAGTTCTGCGAGATGCTGCCCGCCCAGCGCCGGCTCTACCGGCAGCTGCTGGCGGCCTACCGCTCGCGGGTCCTGGACGAGGTGGACCGGAGCGGGATCGCTCGCAGCCGGATGGTCATCCTGGAGGCGCTCCTGCGGCTGCGCCAGGTGTGCTGCCACCCGGCCCTGCTGGATCAACCTGCCGCCCGGAAGGCTGGCTCCGCCAAGCTCGAGGCCTTTCGGGAGCTGGTCGAACACGCGGTGGGCGCCGGCGGTCAGGTGCTGGTCTTCAGCCAGTTCACCAGCATGCTGGACATCCTGGCCCGGGAACTGGATCAGCTGGGCATCGCCTGGGAGCGGCTGGACGGCCGCACCCGCAACCGCCAGGCGCGGGTCGAGCGCTTCCAGGCCGGCCGGGTGCCGGTTTTCCTGATCAGCCTCAAGGCCGGCGGCACGGGCCTCAACCTGACGGCCGCCTCCTACGTGATCCACTATGATCCGTGGTGGAACCCGGCCGTGGAGGAACAGGCCACGGGCCGGGCCCACCGGATCGGTCAGGACCAGCCGGTGTTCAGCTACAAGCTGATCACCCGGGGCACGGTGGAGGAGAAGATCCTGCAACTGCAGCAACGGAAGCGAGCCCTGGCGGGCGCCCTGCTGGCCGGCGACGGCAAACTGGGTAAGGACCTGACCCGCGAAGATTTGGAGTTCCTGCTGGCGCCGGATTGATTTTTGCCTGGCCGTTCCGGCATGGTGCGGGGGAGGGAGGGAGCCCGGCGGCATGCGCAAGCGCGATGACGGAATGCACCAGGCGGAGACGGCGGCCGCGGCGGCATCCCCGGCCGCGTCGAGCGCGGGCGAACCCGGTTCGGATGCCTTCCTGGTGACGCCGGACGTCCGGCGGCGCCGGCGGCGGATCGCCCTGGTCGTCGCCCTGGTCCTGGCCGCCGCCTTCCTGGCGGGGGTCCGCTCCATGGGGCACATCCTGGCCTCCGCACCGGCACCCGGCAAGCCCGCGCCCGACTTCACCCTGCCCCAACTGGACGGGCCGCCGGTGCGGCTGGCCGACCTGCGCGGCCGCGTGGTCGTGCTCAACTTTTGGGCCTCCTGGTGCGTCCCCTGCCGGGAGGAGACGCCGGCCCTGGAGGCCTTCTACCGGCGCCACGGGGACGAAGTCGCCTTTTACGCCATCAACGTGGCGGAGCCCCTGGACACGGTGCGCGCCTTCCTGGAGGAGTTCGGCGCCACCTACCCGGTGCTGCTCGATCGGGACAAGACGGTCTTCCGCCGGTACCGGGTCGGCGGCTACCCCGAAACCTTCTGGATCGACCCCCAGGGGATCCTGCGCATCCACTGGCGGGGCCCCATGACCCTGGACGACATGGAGCGCCTCTACCGGGAGACGCTGGCGGCGGCCGCCCCGCCGGCACCGTCGGCGGCGTCGCCCCTGGCGGCGGGCTTCGCCGGGTCCACAGACTATCCCGGTGGGTCATGAATCCGAACGGCCATTCCCAACGCCCATGCCGAACGTTCCAGCCGAACGTACGAATCCCCGGGCGCCGGTTCGGGACCGGCCGCCCGGGGATTTGGCGCAGGCCCCTCGGCGGGGCCGAAGCCCTGGTGGCGGCGATTCGCTCCGTCCGGTCGCTCCGGCCGGCACGACGGAGCACCGGCCGGTACGACGGCTCCCGGCCGAGCGGCTCATCCGCGGCTCAGCGGCCGCCGCCGTCAGGCGACCTCGTAGCCCGCGTCCTCCACGGCCTCCCGCACCTGCCGGTCGTCCAGGTCGCCCTCGTAGGTCACCGTCACCCGGCCGGTGGCCAGGTC
>DATCLH010000399.1:0-3267 GCA_036564035.1 Thermaerobacter sp. | reverse complement strand
GCCCTCCGCGTATGTTGACAGCGATCGGAGGGGGGAGCGGCCGATGCAGGTCCTGGTCCGCCACCGCTGGCTCGTGGAGGTCGACCCCGCCGGCGCCGCCGGCTGGGCCACCGTGCTGGAACGGCTGGGACACCGGGTCTTCCTGGGTCGCGGCAGCGACGGGGGAAGGCCCTATGCGGCCGTCGACTCCGCCCTGCACGGCCGGACGGTGCTCCTCTCGGTGTCCCGGGACGAACCCGGCCCCCGGCCGGCAGAGCCCGGGAGCGGCCCCGGGACGCCGGATGCAACCGCGAATCCCCAGCCGGCCGGTACCGGCAGCTCGCTGCCGCCGCTGGCCACCCGGCTCGCCCGCCTGCTCCAGCGGGCCGGCACCACGGTGATCGTCCTGCCGGCGCCGGGGGACCCGGGACGGCCGGCGGAGCCCCTGAGCCAACCCCTGAACCAGCCTCTGAACCAGCCCCTGCACCCCGGAGGACCGCAGGAATCCCCGGCGGGTGGAACCTCCCCCGGCCGGTCGCCGGGGACCGGCGGAACCGAGGGCCCGGGCGGCGGGGCCGGCACCCCCGATGGCGGGACGGCGACGGCCGGGCCGCTCGGCGCCGACCTCCTGGTCGCCCTGCGCCTGGACGCCGTCTCCCTGCGCGCCCGGGTCCGGGCCACCGGCCGCAATCCGTGGGCCGCGTGGCAACTGGCCCGGCGGCTGGCCCGCTCCCTGTGGTGGCACGGCTGCGTTCCCGTCCACCGGCAGCCCTGGCCGGGCACCGGCGGCGTCACCCTGTCCTTCCCGGTGCCGGCGGGCGCGCCGGATCCTCCGCATGGGTCCGGGTGGGGCGGCGATGGGTTTGGGTGGCACCGCGGCGCCGGCCGGGCGGCGGGGAGCGGCGCCCCGGCCACCCGCAAGGCTGGCTCGTCGCCGGCCGCGGCACGGGTGGTGCTGAGCGCGCCCCTGGCGGTCACCCTCACCCTCCCCGCCGGCTGGCCCGACGACGTGGTGGCCGCCGCCCTCTACAGCGGCCTGGTCACCTTCTTCGGCGGGCCCCCGCAGCCCCTGGTGCCGTGGGGCGAGACCCCGTCGGCCACCGAACCCGATCTGGCCGCGGCCAACAATGGGAAGGTTGTCCGGCCCGGCGGCCCGGATCCGGGCGGCCAGGCCCGCGCACCCCAGGGCCACCGCGCCGGGGCGAACGGAGGGCTCGAGGGAGTCAACCCCGAAGAGGCGGATCCCGCGGTCGCCGGCCAGGGGGTCGACGGCCCCGGCTCCGCCGCCCAGGGGGTGGAGACAGAGGCCGCCGGGGAATCCCGGGAAAACCTGATCGCGGACCCGGTTGATGTCGCGGAAAAGGAGGCGGGCGAGGAAGCGGGCGGGGACACGGGCGGCACCGAGGTCACCGGCGCCGGGGAAGCCAGGCCCGCAGGGCCGAAGCCGCCGGCCGCGGGCCGGACGGCCGGCTCGCCGGCCGCAACCGGGGCCAGCGGGACGGAGACCCCGACTCCAGCGGCGCCCACGGCGGCCGCGGTGCCCGGAGGAAAACGGGCGGTCCCGTCCCCCACGGCCGAGCCCTTGCCGGAAGGCGGCCCCGACGCCAGCCGGGGCATCCCGCCCGCAGCGGATGGCCCGCCGCCGGGCCAGGGGGCGCTCGCCCGGCGCCCGGCCCTGGGGTCCCGCGGGGAACGGCCTGGCGCCGCCAGCCGGCCGGCCGCCCTCTCCCCGGCGGCGCTGCAGGGTCTGCCTCCCGCGGTGTTGCCGCCGGGGGCCTCCACCGGCCACCGGTTCCACCCCCGGATCGCGGCGGGTCCCGGCGGGGCCGCCGGTTCACCGCCCGCGGCGCCGCCCGGTGCCCGCAACCCCGGCCCCCGCACCCCCGGGGCGATGCGGGTCGTCCCGTCCTTCGCCACGGGCCGGGAACCGGGTTCGCTCCAGCCCTTCCGCTGAATGCGCCCGCCCCGCCGGCCGTGAGCCGGCAGGAGACAGAGCGAGCCCCCAGCTAGCCCGCGATGGGGGCACAGCCGCCCATCCCCGCTGGCCGCCGCGGCCCGGATCGCCCGTCAGGGGTCCAGGGGACGCGGCCGGTCCCGCTGGGCGTCGACGACGCAGAGGAAGCCGAAGGGCTCGTCCCCCTCCCCGCCGGGGTGGCGGAACTGGTGGGGCGTCTCGGGCGGGACGTAGATCAGGTCGAAGGGCCGGACCCGGTGCACCTCGTCGCCCACCTGCACCTCGCCCTCGCCGCGCAGGATCAGCACCGCGTGGATGTGCTGGTGCAGCTCCAGCCGGGAGTATCCCCCGGGCCCCACCTCGAAGTACCGGACCTCGAAGGCCGCCGGCGTGGCGCCGCCGGGCACCAGGGTGCGGCGGATGACGTCGCGGAAGCGCGGCGCCGGTTCTTCCGGTCCCTGGTACACCTGGTCGGGGATGCCCTCCCAGCGGAAGGTGGTGGGGTCGAACCGGCGCACCCGCAGGCGCCCGAACTCCTCGGCCGTCAGGGGGCGGTTGGACGTGGTTTCCATTGGGATGAAACCTCCTGCCGTCACAACTCGACCATCACCTTCAACGCGCCCGGGTCCTTGACCTGGCGGTAGGCGGTGGCGACTTCCGCCAGCGGGTACCGGTGGGTCACCAGGTCCCCGGCCGGCACCTGGCCCGCCGCCAGCAGGTCCAGGGCCGCCCGGGTGTCGGGGGGCCCGGCGGAGTAGCTGGGCACCAGCCGGATCTCCCGGAAGAACACGTCGTAGCCGGGAATGGCCGGATCCCTCCCGGGGGCGGTGGGCGCGAACATCACCACGGTGCCGCCCGGCCTCGCGCAGGCGATCCCCAGGCGCAGGGGCTCCTCCCCTGCCGGCGAGACCAGGACCAGGTCGGCCCGCTCGCCCCACCGCTCTTCGAGGCAGCGGGCCACCGCCTCCGGATCCGAGGCGACCGCCAGCCATGGCACCGCCGCCGGCGGCTGGCCGGGGTCCGCCGGGCCAGCCGCCGCCCCCCCACGGCCGCTCGCGGCGGCCGCGCCAGCCGCCCCGGCCCCTGCCCTTTCGGCACCGGCCGGACCGGTGTCGATCACCAGGGTCGCCCAGCGCTGCGCCGCCCAGGCCAGCCGCCCGGCCAGCCGGTCGACCACAGCCCGCTCCGCCGCACCCCAGGCCCGGGCCACCAGCCCCAGGACCTGGCCCATGAACCCGGCGCCGATCACCGCCACCCGCTGCCCCGGCGCCAAGCCCGCCCGCCGCAGGGCGTGGACGGCGCAGGCCACCGGTTCGACCAGGACGCCCACCTCC
>DATCLH010000398.1:0-3311 GCA_036564035.1 Thermaerobacter sp. | reverse complement strand
GCCCGGGGTGCTATACTGATTGTGAAGGATGGTGCTGGCAGCTTGTGAAGGATGCCGGTGGCGCCCGCCGGAGCCGGCGCCACCGGGCCGCCGGGCGCGGGAGAGGAGCCCCAGGCCGTGGTCGACCCCGATTTCCCCGCGGAAGAACTGGCCGCCGTCGAGGCCCGCCTGGGCCGCCCCCGCTGCCTGCGGTGGACGGGCGAGGTGGGTCCCGACGAACTGGCCCTGGTCCGGATCAGCACCCGGCGGGGACGCCACCATGACCTGACCTTTTTCGCCTTCGACCCCCAGGGCCGGGTAGCCGCCATCCGCAAGCCCTCCTTTCCCCCGGGGATCTACCGGGCGCCCAGTGGCGGTGCCCGGCCCGGCGAGCCGCTCCTGGAGGGGTTGCGCCGGGAGGCGTGGGAGGAGACCGGCCTGGACATCGAGCCCACCCGCTACCTGCTGCGCATCCACGCCCGCTTCACCTGCGGCGACCAGTGGGAAGACTGGGTGAGCCACGTCTTCGCCGCCCGCACGGCCTCCACCGAGCTGGATCCCCACGACCGCCGGGAGATCGCCGAGGCCCGGTTCGTCACCCTGGACGAACTGGCCGGGCCCATCCGGGAACGCATGCTGGCCACGGGCCGGGGCCTCTTCCGCTACCGGGTGGCCTTGACCGACGCGGCCCTGGCGTGCCTCGGGGCCTTGCCGTCCCCGGTCTCGCCGGCTGCAGGGGACGGACCCCGCCGGCCCGCGGGGCCCGGGGCCCCTTCCGCTCCGGCGGATGGCTCCGGGCGCGGCCCGGCCGGGAACCGTGAACCGTTGACGGGAGGGTGATGGCCGCCGGTGCTCCAACCGCCTTCTGCCCAGGCCGGACCCGGCGGGGGCGATGCGCCCGCCCCCGCGGCGTCCCCTGAGTCGCTGGTGCGCCAGGTCCTGCGCGACGCCGTCTGGCGCCAGGGCTGGGCCTATCTCCGGCGCCACCTGGACCGCTACGTCGAGGAGATCGTCCGGGTCACCAGCATCCCCGCCCCCACCTTTGGCGAGGAGCCGCGGGCCCGTTACGTCGCCTCCCGCCTGGCGGCCTTGGGCCTGGTCCCGCGCCAGGACGACGCCGGCAACGTCTGGACGTGCTGGCCGGCCCCGGCCCCGGCGCCCGGCCCCGAGGCGCCGGCCCCCGTGGTGATCTCCGCCCACCTGGACACGGTCTTCCCCGCCGGCACCCCCCTGGCGGTGCGCCAGCAGGGGCGCCGCCTCTACGGCCCCGGCATCGGCGACAACTCCGCCTCGGTGGCCTGCTTGCTGCTCCTGGCCGAGGCGCTGCGGCAGGCGGGCTTCGCGCCCCGGGTCCCCGTGGTGTGGCTCTTCAACACGGGGGAGGAGGGGCTGGGGAACCTGCGGGGCATGCGGGCGTTCCTCGACGGCCTGGCCGTGGCGCCGGCCGCCATGCTGGTCCTGGACGGTGGCCTGGGCATGCTCTGCTACCGGGGCATCGGCAGCCGGCGCCTGCGGGCCACCTTCACCGGCCCGGGCGGCCATAGTTGGAAGGACTTCGGCCAGCCCAGCGCCATCGTGGCCGCAGGACGAGCCCTCCACCGCCTGGCCAGCCTGCCGGTCCCCACCGACCCCCGGACCACCTGGAACGCCGGCCGCATCCAGGGCGGCACCTCCGTCAACACCATCGCCGCCACGTGCCAGCTGGAACTGGACTTGCGCTCGGAAGACGGCCAGGCCCTGGCCCGGCTGGAGCAGGCGGCCCGCCGCGCCCTGGAGGACGCCGCCCGGGAGGAAGGCGTCGACCTGGAGGTGGAGGTGATCGGCGACCGCCCGCAGGGCGCCTTGCCCGCCGATCACCCGCTGGTCCGGCTGGTGCGGGAGGCGATGCGCACCTGCGGCGTCCCCGCCCACGAGCTGCCAGCCAGCACCGACGCCAACCTGCCGCTGAGCCGCGGCATCCCGGCCGTCACCTTCGGCATCCGCCACGGCGACGGCGCCCACACCGTGGGTGAGTACATCGAGCGGGCCGGGCTGGACCGGGGCCTGCGCCTGGCCCTTCTGGCCCTGCTGGTCGTGGTGCGCTGGACCGAGGCCCAGGGGGGCCGCCGGTCCAAGGACCCGGCCGCCCGCGGCCTTTCCGCCGGGCCTGCTGGCGCGGCCCATGCTGGCACGGCCCACACCGGCGCGGCGCCCGAGGACGCCGGATGAATCGCCTCCCGCCACCGAATCGCCTCCGGCAACCGGCCGTGGCGTAGCCTCCCGCCGGCCGGTCTCGCCCCCTCCAACCCCAGCCGACCGGCCCCGGCATGGCCCGGAGCCGGCCGGGCACACTAGGCTCCGGACACGCTCGGAACCGGAAGGCGGGCCGGCGCCGGGGCGGCCGCCCGCCCCAGCGGCGTGGACCCCGGCAAAGGGCCCCGGCCCAGCCGCGCGGAGGGGGCCTCACGGTGACGCGCTTTCTTCTGCAACCGTTGCCCTATGTTCTCCTGGGTATCCTGGGCCTGGTGGCCCTGGCGGGGATGGTCGCCGGGGTGACGGCCATCGTGACCGGCAAGAGCAGCCTGTTCCGGTTGCGCAGCCACGCCGCCGGCTGGCTGGCGACAGCCCTGTCCCTGGCCGTCCTCTCCCTGGCGGTGTGGATCGGCTGGGAACCCCACAGTGCCGGGCGGGCCGCGGTCTTCACCAAGCCGCGCTGGAACGAGGGGCCGCTGTTGAGCGCCGACCTGCAAGCGGCGGTGACGCCCTCCAACCGCGGCGAGAACCGCAAGGTCTTCGTCCAGCAGGGGCCGGACGACCACCGGGGCTCCCAGGCGGCCAGCACGACCCTGCTGGTCTCCCTGCGGGCCGACCGGGCTCCGTCCAAGGAGGCCTTGAAAGCCGGCATCCTGGAGGATTGCCGCCGGATCATGGACGTGGTCTTCGGCCGGCCGGAATACGCCAAGTGGCAAGCGGTGTCGGTGGGGGCCACCTACCCCACCACCCGCGCGGGCGAGCAGGTGGTGGCCGCGGTGACCATGACCCGGGACGAGTACCGCCAGGCCACCCGGGACGGCCGCCTCGACGCGGACGAACTGGCCCGGCTGGGCACCGTCACCTGGCTGCCGCCCCTGGGGCCCGGCGACACCCGGGGCGTCGGGGAGCTCCAGCTGGGCCGCTAGCCGGGGATGGCGCTGGCCCGCTCACATCCGGTTGAGGTAGCGGGCCACCAGCTCTTCGAACTCCCGCTGGGTCTCCTCGATGACCTCCATGCGCCGGCCGGCGTACTCGGGTCCCTCCATGGCCTTGACGTCGACGTTGCTCAGGATGACGGCCTCCAGGTCCCGCAGGAAGTC
>DATCLH010000397.1:0-10037 GCA_036564035.1 Thermaerobacter sp. | reverse complement strand
TGCTACCGGCGGCTGATCCAGATGTTCGGCGACGTGGTCCTCAAGGTCCCCGCCGCCCGCTTCGAGCACGCCCTGGAGGCGGCCCGGCAGCGCCTTGGGGTCCGGTTCGACCACGAGCTGCCGGCGGAGGAACTGGAGCGGTTGGTGGCCGCCTTCAAGGACATCGTCCGGCAGGAGGCCGGCCGGCCCTTCCCCCAGGACCCCCGGGAGCAGCTGGAGCTGGCGATCCGGGCGGTGTTCGACTCCTGGAACAACGAGCGGGCCAAGGTCTACCGGCGCATCCACAAAATCCCCGACGACCTGGGCACCGGGGTCAACGTCCAGGCCATGGTCTTCGGGAACACCGGCCCCGATTCGGGCACCGGCGTCATGTTCACCCGCAACCCCTCCACCGGCGTGCCCGAGCTCTACGGCGAGTACCTGCCCAACGCCCAGGGCGAGGACGTGGTGGCGGGTATCCGCACCCCCGAGCCCATCGCCCGGCTCAAGGAGGAGCGGCCCGAGCTCTACCGCCAGCTGGAGCAGGTGGCCCAGCGCCTGGAACGCCACTACCGGGACATGCAGGATATCGAGTTCACCGTGGACCGGGGCCGGCTGTTCCTCCTGCAGACCCGCAGCGGCAAGCGGACGGCGGCGGCCGCCGTGCGCATCGCCTGCGACATGGTGCGGGAGGGCCTGATCGACCGGGAAACGGCCCTCTTGCGGGTTGACCCGGACCAGGTGGCGCGCCTGCTGCACAAGCACGTGGACCCGGCCGCGGCCGTGGAACCGGTGGCCCAGGGCCTGCCCGCCTCGCCGGGGGCGGCGGTGGGCGCCGTGGTCTTCGACGCCGATGAGGCCGAGCGGCTGGGCCGGGACGGCCGGGCGGTGATCCTGGTTCGTCCCGAGACGACCCCCGACGACATCCACGGCATCGTGGCCGCCCAGGGCGTCCTGACCAGCCGCGGCGGCATGACCAGCCACGCGGCGGTGGTCGCCCGCGGCATGGGCAAGCCCGCCGTCTGCGGTTGCGAGGCGCTGCGCATCGACCTGGAGCGGGAGGAATTCCATGTCGCCGGCCGGGTCTTCCGCAAGGGCGACGTGATCACCATCGACGGGGCCACGGGCCGGGTCTTCGCCGGGGAGGTGCCCCTGGTCGAGCCTGAACTTTCCCCGGAGTTCCGGCAGCTGCTGGAGTGGGCGGACCAGGCGCGCCGGCTCCGGGTGCTGGCCAACGCCGACACGCCGGAGGACGCCCGCCGCGCCCGGGAGTTCGGCGCCGAGGGCATCGGCCTCTGCCGCACCGAGCACATGTTCATGGGGCCCGAACGCCTGCCCGCCGTCCAGCGCATGATCCTGGCCGAGACCCGGGAGGAGCGGGAGGCCGCCCTGGCGGAGCTGGCGGTGATGCAGCAGCAGGACTTCGAGGGCATCCTGGAGGCCATGGCCGGGCTGCCCGTCACCATTCGCCTGCTGGACCCGCCCCTCCACGAGTTCTTGCCCTCCCTCGAGGAACTGCTGGTGGAGGTCACGCGCCTCGAGCTGACGGGCGCCGATCCCGCCCGGCTGGAGGAGCGGCGGGAGCTCTTGCGCAAGGTGCGGGCGCTGCACGAGGCCAACCCCATGCTGGGGCACCGCGGCTGCCGCCTGGGCATCACCTTCCCCGAGGTGTACGAGATGCAGGCCCGGGCCATCTTCCGGGCCACGGCCAACCTGCGCCGCCGCGGCGTGGACGCCCGCCCGGAGATCATGATCCCGCTGGTCGCCCACGTGCGGGAGCTGGCCTTTTTGCGGGAACGGATCGAGGCCGTCCGCCAGGAGGTGGAGGCGGAGACGGGCCTGGACCTGGCCGTGCGGATCGGGACGATGATCGAGGTGCCGCGGGCTGCCCTGACGGCGGGCGAGATCGCCCAGGTGGCCGAGTTCTTCTCCTTCGGTACCAACGACCTCACCCAGACCACCTTCGGCTTCAGCCGCGACGACGCCGAGGGCAAGTTCCTCCACCACTACCTGGCGGAGAAGATCCTGCCCGAGAACCCCTTCGTCTCCCTGGATGCGGGCGGCGTCGGCCGGCTGATCGAGATCGCCGTGGCCGACGGGCGCCGGGCCCGGCCCGACCTCAAGGTGGGGATCTGCGGCGAGCATGGCGGCGACCCCGCCTCCATCGCCTTCTGCCACCGGGCGGGCCTGGACTACGTAAGCTGCTCGCCCTTCCGCGTGCTCATCGCCCGGCTGGCGGCGGGGCGGGCGGCGGTGGAGGAACGCGGCCGCTGAGGGGCGAGGGAACCGGCACCCCGGGCCGCGCGGGTTGGACGAACGCGATGGGCCGGCGCGGACGTCCCGGCAGGGATCGCCCGGCGGACCCGGCCGTCCCGCCGGGTCCGCCGGGGCCTGCTCTAGGGAGGGCTCCCCGGGGCGGTCGCCCCCCGGCCGGGGGCGGGTTCGTCCGACCCGGTCCCCGTCAGCCGTTCGACGACCCGCTCCACGTCCCGCTGCTGGGCCAGCACATACAGGCGGTCGCCGGGGTGCAGGACCGTCCGGCCCCGGGGCGGGATCACCTGCTCCCCCCGCAGGACCATGGTCACCGTGGCGCCCGGCGGCAGGTCCACCTGGGCCAGGCTCTTGCCGGCGGCCGGCGAACCCGGGGCCACCTGGACGTGGACCAGGCCGACGGGCGCCCGCCCTACAGGGGCGAGTTCCAGCCGGGGTTCCGCCGGAGCCGCCCCCGGGAGGGCGAGGCCGAGCCGCCGGGCCAGGGGCGCCAGGGTGGGCCCCTGGACGACGACGGACGCCAGGACCACGAAGAAGACCACGTGGAAGAGGAACCAGCTGCCCTCGACGCCGGCGTCCAGGGGGACCGTCGCCAGCACGATGGGCACGGCGCCCCGTAAGCCGGCCCAGCCCAGGAATACCCGTTCCTGCCAGCGGAAGGGCCAGGGCAGCGTGCAGATCCACACGGCCAGGGGCCGGGCCAGCAGCATCAGGACCGCGGTCACCGCCAGGGCGCCGCCGCTCACCGCGGGCAGCTGGCTGGGGAAGACCAGCAACCCCAACAGGACGAACATGCCCACCTGGGCGATCCAGCTCAGGCCCTCGTGGAAGCGCACCACCGTCAGCCGGTACAAGGGGGCGTACCGGCTGACCAGGAGGCCCGCCAGGTACACCGCCAGGAACCCGCTGCCGTCGAGGACCGCCGCCGCGCCGAAGGCGGCCAGGGCAATGCCCGTGCTCAGCAGCATGTAAGGATAGCTGGAGTCGGCGGAGAGGCGGTTCATCGCCGCCGCCCCCAGCCGCCCGGCGAGCCAGCCGGCCGCGGCGCCGATCCCCAGCTGGCGCAGGAGCATGGCGGCGCCCTCCAGGGGGGACACCGGTTCGACCACCATCCGGACGAACAGGTCCGTCAGGAAGATGGCCACGGGGTCGTTGGTCCCCGATTCCAGCTCCAGGGTGGCCGCCAGCTTGCGCGGCAGGGGGGTGCGGCGCAGGATGGCGAAGACGGCGGCCGCGTCGGTCGACCCGACGATGGCGCCGATGAGCAGCCCGTGGACCAGGTCCAGCCCGGGCAGCAGGGCGGCGGCGGCGCCCACCACCGCCGCGGATACGGCGACGCCGGCGGTGGCCAGGGCCAGGCTGGGGGCCAGGACGGGCCGCAGCTCGCTCCAGCGTGAGGCAAGGCCCCCCTCGAACAGGATCAGGGCCAGGGCCACCGTCCCCACCTGGTGGGCCAGATGGGCGTCATCGAAGTAGATCCAGCCCAAGCCGTCGCTGCCCACCAGCATGCCCAGGCCCAGGAACAGGACCAGGGCCGGCAGGGCGACCCGGTCGGCCAGCCAGGTCAGGGCGACGCCGAGCAGCAGGGCGAGGCCGAGCCCCAACAAGGACCACGTCAGGATGTCGATGCTGTCACCCCCCTTTCAGGCCTAGCGGGCCGGCGTTCTGCCACCGGGGCTAGTGGGCTGGCCGGCGCCGGTCACCCGGCGCGCCCGTCGCGGTCGAACCGCCCCGCCGGGCCTTCGAGGCCAACCCGAGGGCGGCCAGACCAGTCAGCCCCGCCACCGTCGAGGCGGACAGGACCCCGACCTTCGCCTGGTCCAGATAGGGTGTGCCGTCGAAGGCGAGACCGGCGATGAACAGGGACATGGTGAACCCGATTCCCGCCAGCAAGCCGATTCCGGCCATGGCGGCCCAGCCCGTCCCGGCCGGCAGGGATGCCCACCCGAGGCGGACGGCAAGCCAGCTGGCGCCCACCAGGCCGATGGGTTTGCCCAGCAGCAGGCCGAGGAACGCACCGGCGCTCACCGGTGTCAGGCTGGCCGCCTGGAGGGAGACGCCGGCCGTCAGAAGGGCGAACAAGGGGAGGATCCCGTAGGACACCCAGGGGCTCAGCAGGTGTTCCAAGCGGTGCAACGGGGTGGCCACGGGTGAGCCGGCCCGTTCCCGCTCCGGGACCGGGTTCCGCATGGGAACGGTGAAGGCGAGCAGCACGGCTGCTACGGACGGGCTGATGCCCCCGCGCAGACTTCCGTACCAGGCCACCAGCCCCAGCACCAGGTAGACCGCCAGGCGGCTGCCGCCGAGGGCGAGATTGTAAGCCAGCGCCGCGACCAGAGCCGCTCCCGCCCAGAGGAGCGGCCCGGCGTCCAGCCCGCCGGTGTAGAACAGGGCGATGACCAGGACAGCGCCCAGGTCGTCCACGATGGCGACGGCGGTCAAGAAGACCTTGAGCCCGATGGGCACCCGGGAACCGAGCAGGCTCAGGACCCCCAGGGCGAAGGCGATGTCCGTGGCCATGGGGATGCCCCAGCCCGCGGCGCCGGGACCGCCGGCGTTGAGCCCCTGGTAGATCAGGGCCGGGACGACCATCCCGCCCGTGGCGGCCACCACCGCCAGGGCCGCCCGGCGGGGGTCCGAAAGCTCGCCGCCCAGCAGTTCCCGTTTGATCTCCAAGCCCACGGCGAGGAAGAACACCGACATCAGGCCATGCTTGACCCATTCGGCCAGGGACATCTCCAGGCGTCCTTGTCCCACGGCGACGGCGATGGGCAGCTCCTTCAAATGCCGGTACGTTTCGTACGCCGCCGAGTTCGCCCACGCCATGGCCACCAGCGCGCTGGCGATGAGCAGCAGGCCTGCGCCCGCCTCACCAACCACAAGGGCCTGCCAGAACCCCTGACGCCGGCAACCCGGCCTTCCTCGGGCGGTCACCGCCTCCCACCTCCTCCCGAGCGTACAGGAACACCCAGCCCGGACACCGGTGCCCAGGGGACGTCGGGTGAACCACAGGTCTGACACGGGGACCACATTCAAGGATACCGAAGGATGACGTCCCTGGCTAGCCGCGGCAAACGAGCACCAACGAACCATGGAGATCTCGTTCGATCGCTTTCTTTCTCCTTGTATCGCCCGAATTCTTCGGTGCCCTTCAACGGCACGCTTCGACCGGCCGGGATACCCGCCCAGCACATCCCCGGCTCCGGCGGCATGGATGGGTGGGGGAGGGAAGCAGGGTGTTCGTCAACCTGGGAAGCTTCGCCCATCTGAGGGACATCGAGTGGGTCCGGCAAGGGTTGAGCCGGCTGCCCGGCGACGATGCCCGGCTGCTGGCCCGGCGCTGGGGTCTGGACGGCGGCCCGCCCCACTCCATCGCCGAGCTGGCCCGGGAGGAGGGGATCACCCCCATCGCCATGGTGCGGCGGCTGCAGGAGGCGGAGGCGCGCCTGCTGCGGGCCATGGGCATGGGGCGACCGCCGGCGGGGCCCGGCCCGCGGCCCGGCCGGGGAGCCGGTTCGGCCGGCGGCGACCGGTCCCGCGACCGCCCGCGGCCGCCTGCGGGGGGATGGGGCGGCCGTCCCCGCGGGGCCGGGACCCGACCCGGGCCGGAGGTTCCGGGGTGAGCCGCCGGCCCCCCGCCCACTTAGCGGCGGAAGGCGGCCACGGGGTCGGCCACCGGCACCGCATCGGCCAGGAAGGCCTCGCCGTAGCGAACGCCGATGCGCAGGCCATAGTGCCGTGCCCGGACCACCGCCGCCTCCAGGTAGTCTTCGACGCCGAAGTACTTGTGGTCGATGGGGGCCGTGGGTTCGACGAACTGGCTGGCGAAGGCCCGCATCGCCTCCAGCTTGGCGTCGAAGGCCTCCGTCACGTCGACCACGAAGCTGGGTTCGACCCACTCGTTGACGGGGAAGAAGAGCAGGGCGTCGACCAGGTGATACGGCTCCCCCAGGTCCAGATTGCGCAAGGCCGCCTGGAACACCGCCCGCCGGACCAGGGCGAAGGCACCCCGGTGGTCGGGATGGCGGTCGTCGCCGTGATGGGTGAAGACCAGCCGTGGCCGGCAGCGGCGGATCAAGGCGGCGATCTTGCGCCCCAGAGCGGGGGAGTCCTCGACCCGGTTGTCGCCCAGGTTGAGGTTGAGGCGGAACCGGGCGCCGTACACCCGGGCGGCGGCCGCCGCCTCCTGGGCCCGCCGCTCGGGCGTCCCCTTGCTGCCCAGTTCCCCCCGGGTCAGGTCGATCACACCGATCCGGTAGCCCAGCCGGTACAGCTTGACCAGGGTGCCGCCCATGCCGATCTCGGCGTCGTCGGGATGGGCGCCGATGACCAGGACGTCGACGGGTTCCAGCGCCTCCGCGCTGCCGGCAGGTGCCGGGCCGCCAGCTGGCGCTGCACCGCCGGCAGGCGCCGGGCCGGGATTGGCCCCGGCGGCCTCCCGTACCGAATCGTCCACGCTCATGACCGGGACCTCCTTCTTCTGGGCATGACCTCGGGGGCACGGCACGGGTTGGGTTCTAGGCGCCACCGGCCTCCCGCCCCAGGGACTCCAGGGCGGTGAGGGCGGCCCAGGCGACGAACCCGGCACAGGTGGCGAAGGCCGGGCCCGTCCGGGCGATCCCCGTGGCCGCGTCCACCGTCTCGCAGGCAAAGCCGCTGTCCATGGGGGCCCGGGCGAGCCAGCCCAGGTAATCGCGGCGACCAGCCAGGAGCCCCGCCGCCACGCTCAACAGCCAGGGGTGGCGGGCGTGGGGGCAGACCGGCGTGCGGAAGGGGCCCGGCGGCGGCCCGTAGGGATTGTGCGCTGAATAGATCCAGCGCACCGTGTTGGCGTAGACCGCCTCCACGTCGATGCCGTCCCCGGGGCGCCGGCGGGCGAAGCCGTACGGTCCCAGCAGCTCCAGGGTGCCCGGCGGCTCGTCGTATAGAACCGCACCGGCGCCGCCGGGACCGGCGACCGCCCAGGCGAATTGGGGGCCCCAAGGCCCCTCGGCGACGCAATGGGCCAGCACGGCCTGGCGCGTCAGGCGGGCCCGTTCCGCCAGCTCCGCCGGGTCGAAGGCGGCCTGGGGGCCCGGGCGCCCGTACCCTGCAGCCTCGCCGGGCTCCCCGGCCGGCCCGTGCGGCCGGACGGCCCAGGAGGCCGGTCGCCGGGGGATGAGCCGGCCCAGGGCGGCGGCCAGGTCGTCCAGCCCCTGGGCGTAGAGGGCATTGTCATAGGTGACGAAGGGCCGCTGGGCCGGGTCGTCCGACGGCAGCAGGAAGGTGGCGATCAGGCCCGTGGCCGGGTCCCGCCGGGCCTCGGCGGCCTGGAGGGCGGCGGCGAGCCCGCGGGCGACGGCCGGTTCGTCCAGGATGGAGGCGTCGCCCGTGGCCTCCAAGTAGCGGGCCAGGCTCAGGGGCCAGGCGGCCGCCTGGTCCAGCTCCCAGCCCGGGTACAGGACCGTGCCGTCCAGGTACTGGCTGTGCTCGCCCGGGTACCGGGTGTAGCGGGCGAAGGCCGCCACCAGGAGCTGCCGGGCCAGCCGGGGATCGGCCGCCAGGACGGCCGGGAAGGCCCAGAGCAGGCTGTCCCGGGTCCAGTGGGCGCCGCTGACGTAGTAGCGCGGGCTGCGGGAGGTCAGGTGGACCCAGCCGTCGCCGTCCACGGTACGGCCGTGGGCGAAGAAGACGGCGAACCACAGGTTGCGGCGCAGGCGTTCGGCCAGCTCGCCGGCCTCGGCCTCGTTCAGCAGGCCGGCCGCCACGGCCCGGGCCAGACCGGCGCGGCGCCAGGTCGCCCGGTCCCTGTCGCCGCCTGGCGCAGGGTCGACGGCGGGGCGGCTCGGCCCCGGGTCGGCCGGGGCGTAGGGTGTGGCGGGAGGAACCGGGCCCCCGCCCTGGAGGGCCTCTAGCCCCTGGCCCGGCCTGGGCGCGTCCTCGGCCCGGAACGGGTCCCGGCCGGCCAGCCAGGCCAGGGTCGCACCAAGGAGGGCCTCCCACCCCACCCGGGCCAGGTGCACCGCCGTGGTGCCGGCGCCGTCCCCTTCGGGCGCGACGCCACCGTAGACCACCAGCTCGCCGTCGCCCGGCGGCGCCCAGAAGACCCAGGTCCCCGGGGTGGGCCCGGCGGCCGGTTCGTCCCCGGTCGCCGACCGCAGGGCCAGGGCGCCCAGGGGAACGGGTCCCGGGGCTTCCCAGACCAGGGTGCGGGTCCAGCGGTGGGGATAGGGGCCGGGGTCGCCGGGCAGGGGCCGCCGGTGGTAGACGGTCCGGAACACCGCCCCCGGACGAACCAGCAGGCCAAGCCGCAGCCCCTGAGGGACGGGGCCCTGCGCCGCAGCGCGCAGCGCGGCCAGGGCTGAAGCGGGGCGACCCCCGCCCGCCCGCTGGGGTTCCGCCGGCCCGTCGCGCCCGGCCCCGGTGCCGCCGGCGGCCTCGGCGTGGAAGGCCCCCCGCGCCGCCGGGGGCGCCGCGGGATGGGCGACCAGGCGGGCCCGGACCGCAAAACCCCGCTGGTCCACCGGGGCGAGCCACGTCAGCTCGAGATTCCAGCCGTCCAGCCCGGGCAAGGGGATGGACCACCGGGGGATCCAGCCCGCCAGGTAATGAAGTCCCGGCGGCCGCGGCCGCTCCGGCGACTCGCCGTTGGCGGCGGGCAGGGACTCGGGGCTCCCCCGCCCGGCGGCCGGCTCCGGCGGCCAGATCTGCCGGCCCTGCCACTCGATGATGGGGACCAGCAGCGGTCCCGACCCTCCGTCCCTGGGGCCGGCCGGGTCCCGGGTAACGGGGGCACCGGTGAACTCGATCAGCGCCCGGGCCGCCTCGCTCAGCAGGCCGACGGAGCGGGCGGCGCCGGTGGCAGGGTCCAGGTCCGGCAGGGACACCCAGAAGTTGCCCGTCAGGGCGACGGGCTCCACGGCGGCCAGTTCCTCCGGCACGGTGAGGATGGGCGGGGCGGCCTGGGGGCCAGGCGCTCCCCCGGGTGATGGCTGGTCGTGTCGGCTCGGCAAGGACCGTCCTCCTCAAGGTCAGCGCCGAAGGTCAGCGCAGCTTGTCTGCGGCTTGTCTCAGGTTGTCCGGCACCCGGGTCAGGGCGCGGGCCCAGAGGCACCGGAGCCCGGCCGGTCCCGGGGGGCTCGCCACCCCGGCCGGGGGGCACCGCCCCGGTGAGGGTTCGGCGCGGGGGCGCCTCTCCCCCTCTTCCTAGCCCTTGATCCCAGTAAAGGTATGCCCCTCCACGAACTGCCGCTGCAACAGGAAGAACAGGGCCAGGGACGGGATCACCGCCAGGGTGGCTGCCGCCATCTGGTAGTGGATGTTGGTGCTGTACTGCTCGTTGAAGAACTGCAGGGCCAGGGGCAGGGTGCGGGTGCGGTCGGAGGTGGAGACGATCAGCGGCCACAGGTACTCCTCCCAGGTGTGGGAGAAGGTCAGGATGGCCAGGGCGACCAGGCCCGGTCGCGCCTGGGGCACCATCACCTGCCACAGGATCCGCCACTCGGAGGCCCCGTCGATGCGGGCGCAGTCCACGTACTCCTGGGGCACCGTCAGGAAGAACTGCCGCATCAGGAAGATGCCCAGGGCGTCGAAGGCGAAGGGCGCCACCAGGGCGGTGAAGGTGTCCAGCAGCCCCGCCTTCACCGTCATGGCGTACAGGGGGATCATCCGCAGCTGGAAGGGGATCATCAGGCTGGTCAGGAACAGGACGAACACGGCCTCCCGCAGGCGGAACCGGTAGCGGGCCAGGGCATAGCCGCCCAGGGTCGAGGTCAGCAGCACGCCCGCCACCACCAGCAAGGCCATGA
>DATCLH010000396.1:0-7106 GCA_036564035.1 Thermaerobacter sp. | reverse complement strand
GTGGCCTTTGGCCTGGCGGCCCTTCTGTCCCTCGCCGAGCCCCGCCCGGCCTGGTGGGCGGCGCCGGTGGCGGCCGGCCTCGCCCTGGCCCTCGGCCGGTGGGAGAGCCGGGTCCGGTCCGCCGGGCGAGAGCCCTTCCTGGACCTGGAGGTCCTGCGCCGCGACCGGGCCCGCAGCGCCGTCTACGGCGCCTGGATCCTCTCCAACCTCGCCTTCTACACGGTCTTCTTCGGCATGCCCGCCTTCTTCGAAGAGGTCCGCCACCTGGACCCCCAGGCCAGCGGGCTGATGATGCTCTCCGTCGCCGGGTTCAGCAGCGTGGCCTCGCCCCTGGTGGGCCGGTGGGTCGACCGGGCGGGCCACCGGCCGGCCCTGTGGGCCGCCGGCCTTTCCCTGCTGGCCGGCGCCGCGGCCCTCTGGGCCGCCGGCCCCGGCGCCCCCCTGGCCCTGCTCTTCGTGGTCCTCGCCTTTCTGGGGGCCAGCAACGGGGTGAACAACCTGGCGCTGCAGGCCGCCCTGTACCGGTTCGTCCCGCGGGAGGAGACGGGGGCCGCCTCGGGGCTTTACATGACCTGCCGCTACATCGGCAGCATCCTCTCCAGCAGCTTGCTCGGCCTCATCCTGGCGGGGCCGGTGGGCGGCGCCATGCTGCGCCAGCTGGCCCTGGTGCTGCTGGTGGCCGCGGCGGGCCTCTTGGTGCTCATCCGCCGGATCCCGGCCCACCAGGCCCGGGGCATCTGACGAACCCGCCCGGATTCCCCGCTCCCCTTGGGAGGGGCGATCAACCAGTTCTTCACCGCCGCCCAGCAGCCGCCCCACCTGCGGGCCCTCTTCCCCATCGTGCCCATGGCCGACTCCTACCGGGACATCGTGATGACGGGCGGCCAGGTCAACACCGCCTTCATTCCCATGTGGCTCGGCCTGGTCACGGGCGCCGGCCTCGTCCCGCCCTCCGATACCGCCGCCGACCCCGTCCGGGCGTCCGGCGTGCTGATGGGCCACCTGGGCGGCGCCCTGGCCTTCCAGGGACGGACCCTGGCGGCCACCACCCTGGGGGGCGACGAGGCCTACGACGGCCCCTTCCACCGGCTGCGCTCGCCTATCGAGGTGATTGACCGCGTGCGGGTGCCGGCCTTCATCGTCGGCGGGCTGCACGACATCTTCCAGCGGGGCGAGCCGCTGCTCTACGAAGCCCTGCGCCGGCGCGGGGTGACGGCCAAGCTGCTGATCGGGCCCTGGACCCACGGCGACTTCGGCAGCGGCCTGCCGGCCGACGGGGTGCCGGCCCTGGACCAGATCGCCCTGCGCTGGTTCGACCACTACCTGAAGGGCATGGACACCCGGGTCGACGCCATCCCCGACGTCACCCAGTACCTGCTGGGCCGGGAGCGGTACGAGGTCCAGCCCGACTGGCCCCACCCCCGCCTGGCGGTGCAGCGCCTCTACCTGCGGGCGGCCGGCGCCCTCACCCCCCAGCGACCGGCGCCGGACGAACCGGCCGACCGCATGCTCCAGCACCCGCTCAACGGCGCCTGCTCCGGCAGCACGAACCAGTGGCTGATCGGCGCCCTGGGCTCGACGCCCTGCGCCCGGGACAACCGGTTGACGGAACTGGGCGAGATCACCTACACCACGGCGCCCATGACCCGGGAAATGGTGATCAACGGGCCCATCGCCGCCCACCTCTGGGTCCAAACCACGGCCCGGGAAGCGGTGGTGTCGGTGCGGGTGACCGACGTGGCGCCCGACGGCACGTCGACGGAACTGACCGCCGGGCTGCTGGCCGCCTCCTTCCGGGCGGTGGACCGCAGCCGCAGCCGCATCATCGGCGGCGCGGTCCTGCAGCCCTGGCACCCCTTCACCCGGGCCTCGGTGGAACCGGTGACGCCGGGGGAGCCGATGCTCCTGCAGGTGGAGATCTTCCCCACCAGCGCGGTGATCCGGCCGGGCCACCGCCTGCGCATCGCCGTCGGGCCCAGCGACTTCCCCCACGCCGCCTCGCCGGTGCCCCAGCTGCTCGGTCAAGCGGGCGGCATCGTGACGATCCTGCACGACGCGGCCCACCCCTCCCACGTGGTCCTGCCGGTGGTGCCGCGGTAGCCCAATGCCTCAAGCCTTGTCGCGCCGGCGCCGGTGACCGTGGGCTCGTGCCGGTGCCGGGGACCGTCGGGTGGAACCGGCCGGAAGCGGCCGCCGGCGGGGCGGAGCCGAATCGAAGGCGATGGGCGGCGCGGGGGCCGGTTCGTCCAGGGAACCGGCCCCGCCCTGCCGCCCTTTCGCGGGCCTACCGTCCCGCCTGCGGCGGGGTGCCGCCGGGCGCGCCGGCACTCCCGGCCCCGCGCCCGCCAGGCCCCCCACCTGCCGGCGGGTATCGCTCCAGTTCCTTCTCGAGGCGCCGGACCACCGTCTTGCCTAGGCGGCGTTCGGCGGCGGTGCGGAACTCTTCCCAGCTGTCGAAGCCGAACTGGCGGGCCATCTGGGCCTGCATCTGCTCCCGGCTCGGCGGACCGCCGGTCTGGTCCGCCGGGGCCGGGGGCGCCTCCGCCGGTACCGGCCCGGGCATCCATGGAGGGGCCTCGGCGGGAACCTGGACAGGCCATCCCCAGAACATCCGGTCGTCCGCCACCCTCTCACCTCCGCCGTTGCGGTCCTGCGGCGACGATCGTCTCCCGTCCCACCGGCTCCTGGCCTTCGCCCGGCTGCGGGGCCGGCCCTGTTAAGCCTGCCCCCCGGAGGGAAGGCCATGCGACCGGCCACGGGCGCCGGGGACCCCGCGAGGAGCCGGAATAGGGGCCTGCGACCGGTGACACCTTAGACATCGGCGAAGGGAGGAATCACCGGTGCCGGAATTCAGCGAGGTCTTCCGCCAGCAACTGACCGTGCTGGCCGACAAGGTCCGTACCATGGAGAACCTGGGCATGTCCAACGAGGGGATCACCGGCGTGGTCACCGAGGTGGGTGACTGGCTCGCCCGGGAGGCCGAGCCGCGCAGTGCCGAGCAGCGGCTGTTGAAGGAGATGTGGCAGAGCGCCTCCAACCAGGAGCAGGCGCAGATCGCCTCGGCCCTAATCAAGATGGCCGACCGCACCGTGGGCCGCGGGGTGGCGAAGTAACCCCTCCCGCGCCGCGGTCGGGCCGGCCGGCTCGTGCGGGCTGGCGTACGGATGTCCGCTGCCGCAAGGAGGGTGGCGGCCGGCGCATGGATGCCCATGGATGATGGTCGCTGGCGCAAGCGGAAGGATGTCGTCTTGACGTCGTCCCCGCGCCCCCCTCACGCTGGGGCCGGCGGCCCTGTGGCCGCCGGCCCCGCTCCCTTCAGACGGGGCCTCCCGACCCCGCCCTTCCCCTTGCCCAGGGCCCGGCTTGCCGGCCTGAACCCCCCGGCTCGTCACCCCACGGGCCAGAGCCGGCTCAGGTTCGACCACGCCAGCACGTACATGACGACGAACCAGGCGAGGAAGGCATACACGAGCACGGTGGTGCCCGGCGCCTCCACCCGTCCCGAACCGCCCGTGATGGGGGCCGGCCCGGGGGCCGTCAAGGCGCTGCCCGTTCCGGTGGGCAGGGCGATGCGCAGCCCGGCCCCGACCTGGGCCGTGGTCCGCCGCGACAGGATGGTGCCCAGCATGACCGTCACGAACATCGCGCCGCCGAGGACCGCGATGATGGCGCCGATGCCCACCCCCGCCAGCAGCAGGTGCACCTGGGGATCCTCGAAGACGGTCACCGGGATCGCAGCGCCCTGGTAGGTGATGTCCCACAACCGGCGCGGCACCCCGTGCTTGCCCGCGGCCATCATGCTGCCCGTCAGGATGGCCAGGCCCAGGGAGTAGACGTAGGGCTGCAGCCGGGCGAGCCTCGGAAACGCCAGGGGCCGCTGGCTGATCAGCGGCAGCAGGTAATAGGCGATGCCCATGAAGGCCACCGTGGTGCCCGCCACCACCGTGGAGTGGAAGTGACCGGGGACGAACAGGGTGTTGTGCACCAGCATGTTGAGCTGCATCTGGCCCATGAGGACGCCCGTCACGCCGCCGACGAACCCGAACCACACCAGGGACAGCACCAGCGCCGCGAAGCCCGGCTCGCCCCAGGGCGCCTTGCGCAGCCAGGTGAACAGGCCGCGGGAGTAGCCCCGCTCGCGCTGGGCCACCTCCACCGCGCTGGGGATGGAGAAGGCGTGGATCATGCTGCCCACCGTCGCCAGGTACATGAAGTAGCTGGTGTTCATGATCCGGTTGCTGGTGCCGAGGCCGGGATCGACCAGCAGGTGGTGGATGGACCCCAGCTGGATGAAGGCCACGTAAAGGAAGAAGGCGAGCCGGCTCAGCCCCTCATGGAGCGGCCGGGCACCGACGGTCAGGCTGGCCAGGGCGTACCAGACGCCGACCATGGCGGCCAGGTTGATCTGCTGGGAACCGTGGCCGAAGCCCCAGAAGAGCAGCCGGTAGACGGCCGGGTCCACCGACGGCAAGACGCCCACGCTCCACAGGAAGGTGGGGATCAGGGCCAGCGCCCCCGACACCAGCGTGAACACCGCCAGGACGGCGGCCGCCACGAAGGCATAGGTCACCAGGGGCAGGGAGGTCTCCACCTTGCCCTCCGCCCGCGCCCGCAGGATGGTGGCGAAGAACACCCCCACCGCCAGCAGGGCGCCCACGGCAAAGACGATCAGCCCCAGGTAGAAGGCCGGGTGCCCCTTCAGCGGCGGGTAGGCGGTCACCATGACGTTGGCCTCGCCGGTGAGCATCGCCGCTTCCGTCACCAGGGCGCCGCCCAGCATCAGGGCGTAGGCCCACCAGGCCCAGCGCGGGGAGACCAGCCGCGCATTGAGCAGCACCGCCCCGCCGAAGTAGAGCCCGGCCACTTCGAAGAACAGGATCCAGAAGACCAGCATCGTGGTCCCGTGGGCCGTGGTGAACCGGTAGAACAGCTCCGCCGGCAGCAGGTGGACGGCCGGCCACCGGGTCAGCGCGATGAGCAGCGCCAGGATGCCGCCCAGCGCCAGGAACGCCACCGCGGTGACGGCGTTGACGATGATCAACCGCTCCGCCGGCCGGTGGACCGCCAGGCCCGTCACCGGACACGTCCGGAAGGCGCCCGCCTCGCCGGGATCCCGGCCCGGCCGCCCCGCGGTCGTCGCGACTGCCGCACCCATCCCGATCCCTCCCGCCTCAATCGACCACCACGAGCTTGCCGCTCATCAGGTGGTGGCCGATGCCGCAGTACTCGTTGCACACCACGGCGTACTCGCCGGTCTGTTCGGGCGTGATCTCGATGACATAGACGTAACCGGGCAGCACCTGGAAGTTCAGGTTCAGCGGCTGGATGGAGAAGCCGTGCTGCAGGTCCGTCGACGAGATGTAGAAGCGGTAGGTCTCTCCCCGCTTCAGCTTCAGGATCGGCCGCCACTGGAAGGCCATGGCCTCCAGGTAGACGTCACCGCCCGCCGGCGGTTCGACCACCGGCACCCCGAACTCCTCGCCGACCTGGTACTTCTCGATGAAGGCCGCCGCGGCCGCCTTGAAGTCGGCGGGCGCCATCCGGTAGGTCTCGATCGGCGTGTTCTGGTGGCCCACATGGGGCCAGATCCACATCATGGCGAACATCACCAGCGCCCACACCAGGGCCGCCGTGAGCCAGCCCCGCTCGATCCGCCCCAGCGGTCCCCACCAGACCCGGGGCGGCGGCTGCAAGGCCGATTGGCCGGCACCGGGAACGCCACCCGTCACGCCGGGTTGAAGGCTCGACATTTCGCAACCCCCCTCGTCGCCTCCGCCTGCGCGGCGGTCACTGCGGGAAGAGCGGCACCTGGGCCAGCTCCATGAGCCCCCAGACGATGTACAGGAGCACCGGGACCATCAGGCCCACGACCAGCAGGAAGAACTCGTCGTCCAGCAGCCGCTGGATCCACGGCACGGGCGGCGTCCCGCCGCGTCCCGGCTCGCCCGCCATCCACCTCACCCCCTCCCTGCGGCCGTCGCCACGGCCAGGATCGTCAAGATCCACCCGAGGTACGGGCCCGACAGCTTGTAGAGCCGCCAGGCCAGCCGCTCCCGCCGGCCCCCGGGCGCCAGGGCCATGGCCAGGTTGAGGCCGGTGAGCCCGGCCCCGGCCACCGCCACCAGCAGGGTGTGGACGGGTCCATAGATCCCCCACAGGGCCGGCACCAGGGAAAGGAGGACCAGCGCCACGGTGTTGGCCAGGGTGATCCACGCCGCCCGGCGGGTCCCGGCGGTCACGGGCAGCATGGGGACGCCGGCGCGGGCGTAGTCGTCCCGCACCGCCACCGCCAGGGGCCAGAAGTGGGTGGGTGTCCAGAGGAAGAGCCAGGCGAACAGCAGCCAGGCCAGGGGGCCCGTTCGTCCCGTCTGGGAGAGCCAGCCGGCCAGGACCATCAGGCTGCCGGCGCTGCCGCCCAGGACGATGTTCCATGCCGTGCGGCGCTTGAGCCACAGGCTGTAGAGGCCTGCGTAGACCAGGATGCCTGCCAGCAAGACCAGGGCCACCGGGCCGCCCAGAAGCACCGCCGCCGCCGACACGCCGGCCAGCGAGAGAACGACCGCCAGTTCCAGCGCCTGTAGGGGTTCAAGACGCCCCGCCGGCAAGGGCCGCCCCGCCGTTCGGGCCATCCGGCCGTCCAGGTCGCGGTCCGTGAAGTGGTTGAACGCGGCCCACGTCTCCCCGCCATGGTCCCCCTCCTTTCCGCCCCTTTCCGGGGCTTCCAGGATCCACGCTATGGAGGGACCGGCGGCAGGCCGTGTGATCTGGATCACAGCCAGCGGCGAAATCGGGTATGCAATGCGGGATGTTACCACCTTAATCGGAGGGAATGGGGTCTTGTTGAGCTCAAATCGCAAGATGGATCGCCATACCAAGAGGCGCCTTGCGGTCCCCCATGGCCTCCGGGGGAATCGGGGAGATCGTAGAGATCGGTCACGAGCCAGGTCGCTTGCGAGCGAAGCCGGCGGCAAACGTTGACCCGTTTGCCAACGGTAGTGCTATACTCACCGCGGAGGGGCACAGGAGCCCCTTGGGAGGACGATATGGGACTCATTACCACAGAGAGCGGTAAGAAGCTCTACGTCACGGAGGATGGCCGCAAGCTG
>DATCLH010000395.1:0-2719 GCA_036564035.1 Thermaerobacter sp. | reverse complement strand
CGGGGCGCCCAGCCTGCTTTTGGGCGAGATGGCGGAAGACGTGGCGGCGGGCATCGACAGCGAGCTGGTCCGGGTGCCCCTGGGGGTCGTGGCGGGCATCTGTCCCTTCAATTTCCCGGCCATGATTCCCCTGTGGATGTTCCCCATCGCGGTGGCCTGCGGCAACACCTTCGTGCTCAAGCCGTCGGAGCGGACGCCCCTGACGGCGGTGCGGCTGGCCGAGCTCTTCCGTGAGGCTGGGGCGCCCGAGGGCGTGCTCAACCTGGTTCACGGCGGCCGGGAGGTGGTCGACGCCCTTCTGGCCCATCCGGAGGTCAAGGCGGTCTCCTTCGTCGGGTCCCAGCCCGTGGCGAAGGCGGTCTACGCCGAGGCGGCCCGCCACGGCAAGCGGGTCCAGGCTCTGGGGGGTGCCAAGAACCACCTGATCGTCATGCCCGACGCCGATCTGGGGGCGACCGTCCAGGCCGTGGTGAGCTCGGCCTTTGGGTCCGCCGGCCAGCGGTGCCTGGCGGGGAGCGTCGTGGTCGCCGTGGGCGAGGTGGGCGACCGGCTGGTGGAGTCCCTGGCGGAGGCGGCCCGCCAGCTGGTGGTGGGGGAGGGGACCGACCCCGAGGTCGACATGGGGCCGGTGATCCGGCCGGAAGCCCGCGACCGGATCGTCCGGTACATCGAAGGGGGTGAGGCCGGTGGGGCCCGGCTCGTGCTGGACGGGCGCCGGCACCCCCACCTGCGCGGGCCGGAGGGCGGCTTCTGGATCGGGCCGACCCTCTTCGATCACGTGGGGCCCGAGCAACCCCTGGCCTGCGACGAGATCTTCGGCCCCGTACTGTCGGTGATCCGGGTGCCCGACCTGGATGCGGCCATCGAGGTGGCCAACCGGTCCCGTTTCGGCAACGCCGCCAGCATCTTCACCCGCAGCGGCCGGGCGGCCCGGGAATTCCGGTACCGCATCGAAGCGGGCATGCTGGGGATCAACATCGGGGTCGCGGCGCCCATGGCCTGGTTCCCCTTCGCCGGGTGGAAGGCCTCCTTCTACGGCGACCTCCACGCCACGGGCAAGGACGGCGTCCGGTTCTACACCGAGGTCAAGATGGTGACCAGCCGCTGGTAGGGCCGCGGGGGACGGCAGGACGGCGGCTCCGGAGCCTGGCGGTTCTGGGGGTGAGGGGCCCGAATCCGCCGCAGGTGACAGGAAACGGGCCGGTTTCCGGCGAATGTCTCGTCCACCCATCGCGGTTTCGTCACAACGACGCCACGGGGCGGGAGGGGTGCACGGGTGAGAAGAGGGTTGCGCAGCCTGGCGATGGCAATGGCGCTCTCGCTGGTGGCGGGGGTGCTGGCCGCCTGCAGCGGCCCCGGAGGCCAGGGCGACGTCATCAAGATCGGCGTCTCGGCACCGATCACCGGCAACATCGCCGCCATCGGCGAGTCGACGCAGAACGCCGCCCGCCTGGCCGAAGAGGAGATCAACGCCCAGGGTGGCCTGGACGTGGGCGGCAAGAAGATGAAGGTTCAGTTCATCATCGAAGACGACGAGAACAAGCCGGAGTCGACGGCCAGCGTCTTCCAGAAGCTGATCACCCAGGACCAGGTGGTCGCCATCATCGGGTCCCAGAGCTCCAGCGCCAGCAACGCCGGCGCCCCCATCGCCAACGACGCCAAGGTCCCCATGATCTCCCCGTGGGCCACCAACCCCAACGTGACGAAGGACAAGCCCTTCGTCTTCCGGGCGGCCTTCATCGACCCCTTCCAGGGGTACGTGATGGCCAAGTTCGCCTACGAAAACCTGGGGGCCCGGAAGGCGGCGGTCCTCTACGACGTGGCCCAGGACTACAACAAGGGGCTGGCCGAGGTCTTCCGCGACGAGTTCACCAAGATGGGCGGCCAGATCACGGCCTTCGAGACCTACACCACCGGTGACAAGGACTTCAGCGCCCAGCTGACCAAGATCAAGGGGACCGACCCCGACGTGCTGTTCCTGCCGAACTACTACAGCGAGGTGCCCCTCCAGGCCCAGCAGGCCCGCCGGCTGGGCATCGACGCGGTGCTGATCGGCGGCGACGCCTGGGACTCGCCCGAGCTGCTGGAGCTGGGCGGTGCGGACCTGGAGGGCAGCTACTTCAGCAACCACTACTCCTCCAGTTCCGATGCGCCGAAGGTCAAGGAGTTCGTGGAGAAGTACAAGGCCAAGTACGGCACCACGCCCGACGCCGCGGCGGCCCTGACCTATGATGCGGCCTACATCCTCTTCCAGGCCATCCAGCAGGCCGGCTCCCTGGACCGGGAGAAGATCCGGGACGCCATCGCCGCCACCAAGGGGTTCGAGGGCGTGACGGGCACCATCTCCTATGAGGGTAGCGGCGACCCGGTGAAGCCGGCCGTCATCCTCAAGATCGAAAACGGCCAGTTCAAGTACGAGACCACCGTCAATCCGTAGTCTACCGGCGGCCCCGGGCCCACCGGCACCCGGACCGGCACCCGGTGGGCGGGGCGGTCGTTGGCAGGTTGGGGGCGCAGGACGCCTCGGGCAGGGCCGGGCGGCCCGGCGGGGCGCCTGCGCCCAACGGTTGCCCGGTGTCCGAGGGTGTCCGGGGGTGTCCGGGGGGCTACACCGGACCCGGAAAGGGGTGGGCCCGTGTGGTGACCTTCTTGCAGCAGCTGGCCAACGCCCTCCAGCTCGGCGGCATCTACGCCCTGATCGCCCTGGGCTACACCATGG
>DATCLH010000394.1:0-2524 GCA_036564035.1 Thermaerobacter sp. | reverse complement strand
GCATGTAGGTGGCCTCCACCTGGCTCAGGCCCAGGGCCTCGGTGCCGAAGCGGGTGAACATGTTCTGGGCGCCGTTGACGGCGGCCACCCAAGCCACGGCCGCCAGCAGCAGCCAGAAGGCGCGGCGGTCGGAGGCGCGGGCCACCGCCCTGAGGGCGACCAGCAGGTGGCCCCGCTGGGCCAGGGCGTCGGCCGAACCCGCCGCGCCGGCCGGTTCGTCCCCCTTGATCCCCGCGTAGCGGGCCAGCCGGCGCTCGGGGATCGCCAGGGCGACCAGGGCCAGGGAGGCCAGGACGACCACGGCCGCCTGGTCGAAGGGCAGGGTGCGGGCGCGGTCGAAGCTGGGCGAGAGCACGAAGATGGCGAGCATCGCCCCCACCCCGCCCATCAGCAGGACGATGCCGTTGGCCCGGGCCCGTTTCTCCGGCGGGGTGACGTCGGGCATCAGGGCGGTGGCGGGGCTGGAGTAGATGCTGATGCCCACGTTCATGAGGACGGTCGCCAAAAGCAGCGAGCCCAGGCCGGTCTCCCGGGGGATCAGCCACAGCCCCAGGGCCGTCACGGGCACGCCTATATATAGGAAAGGCATTCGCCGGCCCAGCGGGGTCGCGACCCGGTCGCTGAGGGCGCCGAAATAGGGCTGGACCGTCGCGGCGGCGATGTTATCCAGGGTCATGATCACGCCGATCAGGAAGTTGCTGGCCAGGTACTGGCCGTAGAGGTTGGGCAGGTAGGCGTTGTACAGGGTCCAGACCACCTGGATGCCCAGGTAGCCGGTGCCCAGGATCAGGATCCGCCACCAGCCGGCCCACGGTTCGCCGGGCGGGCCGGCGGCCCCTCCACCGGCCAACGCTTCACCGGCGACCCCTCCACCGGCCTCCCCCCTGCGACCGGCCTCGCCACCGGCCGCCCCGCCGCGGCCGGCGCCTCCACCGGCCGCCCCACGACCGCCGGCCCCTCCGCCGCTGCCGGCCTCCCCCCAGGCCGCCCCGCCGACGGCGGCCCCTCCACGGGCCACCCCGCCGGCCGGTCGACCGCTTCTCCACAGGGCGCTCACGGGACCCTCTCCCCTCCTGGACCTGGAACGATGATGGGACTATTTCCCCGGCAATGCGCCCGTTCCCCCTGGGTTCCAGAAACTGCTATCCTAACCGTTCGCGGCCGCGAACAGGCTTCCTCTTGAGTGGCATCATGTCGCGCCGCCGGGGAGCGGCGGGCAAGGAGGGGGAAGGGTGCAGCGCACGGTCCACGAGGTCCTGGAACTGCGGGACCTGATCGTCGCCTGTGACGCGGTGGCGAACAAGCTGCTCCATGCCGCCAGCACGGCCCGCGACGCCGACGTGGTCCAGATGCTGGGGGCCCACGAGCGGACCTTCCGCCAGCAGTGTCACCAGCTGAAGCAGGCCCTGGCGGGCGAGGGCGGGCTATACGGGCTGGGGGCCTCCTGGGACGGTGGAACCGGCGCCACCGCGCCGGGTGCCAGCCTGGCGAGCACGGCCATCGGCGCGGGCGGCCCGCTGGCGCCGGGTGGGCCCGGCGGGTTGGCCGGACCGGGCGGCCGGCCCGGGGACGGCTGGGGGCCCAGCATGGGGCCCGGTGTGGTGCCAGCCCACGGTCCGGGGGCCGGCGCGGCGACCGGCCGGGGGCCGGCCTGGGGCACCGGTCCCGCGGGCGCGGCCGGCACCGGGTGGAGCCCCGGGGCAGCGGGTCCGGCCGGTGCGGCCGGGGCCGGCTGGGGTACGGGGGCGGCGGGGGGAACCGCCGGCGCCGGGACCGGATGGGGCCCCGGAGCGCCCGGCGCAGCGGGGGCCGGGTGGAACCCGTCTCCCGCCGGCCGGGGTGGGCCCGTCCATCCCGCCGAGGCCGGCGGGGCGCCGGGGTATCCGCCCACCGGTCCGGGGACCTATAGTTACCGGCCGTCGGCGGCGGCCCAGGACCACCGCTACCCGGCGGGCGCCGGCGCCCAGGGCCGGGGAGCCGCGGCACCGGGCGGCCACCCGGGTGGCCCGGCCCGGGCCGGCGATCCCGCCGGCGACGGCTGGCGGCCCATCCGCGGGGGCAGCCCGGAACTGGGCCCCCGGGGCGATGGCGCCGACGCCACCCGGGACGCCCTGCGCCACCGGCCGGAGCTGGTGGGCTGGGAGCCGGGCGCGGGCAACAACGAGGGCTGGCAAGCCGGCGCCCGGCGGGAGCCGGCGGGCCTCGAGGCCCGCTGGGAGGGCGGCCTGGGCACGGCCGGCCCGGCCGGCGCCGGACGGGCCGGAGCCCTGGACCGGGCCGCCTACTGGCGGGCCGGGCTGGCCGGCGCCCGGGAGCCGGAGGTAGCAGGGTACGGGGCGGTGGCTGGCAGCAGCCGCATGGAGGCCGCCGCGGAGTGGCGGCGGCCCGAGGAAGGCCCGGCGGCGCGGGCCGGGGCGCCGCGGGGCATGGCTGCCCGGGCCGGCCGTCCCGGCGGCGGGGACCTGTCCGCCCAGGCCAGCGGCCGGGAGGCGGTCCGGCCGGAGGGCGCGCCCGGCGCCGAGGC
>DATCLH010000393.1:0-3649 GCA_036564035.1 Thermaerobacter sp. | reverse complement strand
AGGATCCCCGGCCCTAGGAACCGGCGCACCCCAAGGCCTGCCGCAGGTGCTCCAGGTTCTGTTCCAGCAGCGACAGGTAGTCCCGGCCGGCCTGCCGGTCGGCCGGCGTCAGCGCCTCCAGGGGGTGGACCTCCAGCAGCCGCACCCCGGTCTCCCGGGCCAGGGTCTCGGCGGCGCGGGCGGTGCGGCCGGGTTCCACCAGGATGTAGGGCACCTGCCGCGACCGGATGAAGGCGGCCACCGCCGCCAGCTGGCGCGGGCCGGGCTCGCTTTCGGCGGACAGCCCATAGAGCGGCACCTGGACCAGGCCGTAGCGGTGGGCCGGGTAGGTCAGGAAGGCGTGGGTGACCACCAGTTCCCGCCGCCGGCAGGTGCCCAGCTGCCGGTAGCCGCCGGCCAGCTCCTCCAGGCGGCCAGCCAGCTGGGCGGCCCGCCGGAGGTAGACGGCCTGCCCTTCGGGGTCGGCCTGGGCCAGGGCGCGCCCGATGGCCCGGGCCTGCTGGGCGGCCAGGGCCGGGTCGAGCCACACGTGGGGGTCGGGGACGCCGCCGCCGGTCCCCCCGCCGGACGAACCGGCCGGCCCGCCTGCTGCGTGCCCGTGGCCGTCTGAACCTTCGCCGCCATGGGCGGGGTCGTGGCCGGACTCACCCGGGCTGCCGGCCGGCCCGGCCGCCGGTTCGTCCCGGCCCGAGGCACCGGGGAGCCAGGTGGCCGTTCCCGCCGGCACCAGGGGCAGGCCCGCGGTGGCCTCCACCGTCACCAGGTCGGGCCGCCCCGCCGCCTGCAGCAGCCGGGGAACCCAGGGCTCCAGGCCGGCCCCGTTGTAGATGAAGACCCGGGCCGCCGCCACCGCCCGCACGTCGGCGGGCCGCGGCTCCCAGTGGTGGGCGTCGGCCCCCGGCGGCACCAGGGGGGTCACGGTCACCCGCTCACCCCCGATGTACCGGGCCATGAACTCCAGCGGGTAAAAGGTCACCACCACGGGCAGCCGGTCCGCCGCCCCACCGCCACCTGGCGCGCCGGCCCCGCCCCCGTCGCCGCCCCGGGGAAGGGCACCGCAGCCGGCCAGGACAAGCCCCAGGACGACACCCAGGGCCAGTAGCCGGATGGCCCGGCGCCGGGGGGACGGGCTCCCTCCCGGGCCCGGGCCCGGCGCCCGGGCCGGTTCGTCCGGCCGCGGGGGGCGGGACCACCCGTGTCGCGGTGACCCGGCGGCTTGCGGCTTCCGGGTTCCCCGTCGCCCTTGACTCCTTTCCAATGGCCCGTGGCTCCTCTCCAATGGCCCTCGGCTCCTTTCGCCCGCGATTCCGCCCGCTGCCATGGCGCCGCCCGCCATCGCTGCCTCCCCCTCCCCGTACCGGCCCGGCGGGCCGCCGGCCCTGTGGACCGCCGGCCCGGATCACGCCGGTCCCAGGTCCGGCCGGAGGCGCCGCAAGCCCAGAGCGCCCAGCAGCAGCACCACGGCAGCCAGCACCACCGTCGCCCCGGGTGGCAGGTTCATCCAGTAGGACGTGACGAGCCCCAGCACCACCGCCGCCTGGGCGAAGAGGACCGCCAGGACCAGCGCCCCGCGGAAGCTTCGCGCCACCTGCAGGCTGGCGGCGACGGGCAGCACCATCAGGCTGGAGACCAGCAGCACCCCCACCACCCGCATGCTGGCCGCCACGGCAGCCGCCGCCATCATGGTGAACAGCAGGTTGAGGGCGCCGACGGGCAGCCCGGCCACCCGGGCCAGTTCCTCGTCCAGGGTGACGGCCAAGAGGTCGCGGTAGAAGGCGGCCACGACGGCCAGGACCGCCAGGGTCAGCCACCCGATCAGCCGGACATCGGCCCCGCTGACGGTCAGCACGCTGCCGAACAGGTAGGCGAAGAGGTCGACCCCGCCGGCCCCGCCCAGGCTGAAGAACACAGCCGCCAGGGCCACCGCCGTCGACAGGGTGACGGCCACCGCCAGCTCGCCGTGGCGGCGATAGCGGGCCCGTAGGGCCTCCATCGCCCCGCCGGCGGCCACCGCCAGGCCCAGGGCCGCCCCGGTGGGGTACACGCCCAGCCACAGCCCGCCGGCCAGGCCGGCCAGGGCCACGTGGGCCAGGGCGTCGCCCAGCAAGGACAGGCGCCGCAAGACCAGGAAGGTCCCCACCACCGGCGCCAGCAGCCCCACCAGCACCCCTGCCGAAAGGGCCCGGATCATGAAATCGTACTGAAACATGCCCGCCAGGCCGGCGAGCCCGTCCGTCCCTGCGCCCATGGGCGGGTCATCCTCTCCCTCAGTGGCGGTGATGCAGGGTGGTGACGGGGAACCCGTAGAGCTCGGCCATGGTCCCCGGCTCCAATTTCTCGGGCGTGCCGTGGAAGAACAGGCGGCGGTTGAGGCAGGCCAGGGTCGTCACCTCGGCGCTGATGACGCCGACGTCGTGGGAGACCATGATCACCGTCAGCCCTTCCTGCTCCCGCAGCCGGCGCACCAGGCCGTAGAAGCGGTCCTGGGTGGCGGCGTCGACGCCCTCCAGGGGTTCGTCCAGGATCAGCAGCTCGGGGCGGCTGACCAGCGCCCGGGCCAGGAAGACCCGCTGCTGCTGGCCGCCCGAGAGGCGGCCGATGGGCCGCCGGGCCAGGTCCTCGATCCCCACCAGGGCCAGGGCCTCCCGGGGCGTGCGGGGTGGCCGGCGCTCCTCGGCCGGGCTTCCCGGACCGCCGCGGCCGGCCACCGCCACCAGGCCGGTCTGCACGACTTCCTCCACCGTGGCCGGGAAGCCGCCGGCCAGGGCCGCGGGGCGCTGGGGGACGTAACCCACCCGCCACCACTGGCGGAAGGACGCCAGGTCCTGCCCGAAGAGCCGGATCCGGCCGCGGGCCGGCTGCTGCAGGCCAAGCAGCAACCGCAGCAGGGTGGTCTTGCCCGACCCGTTGGGCCCCACGAGGCCCAGGAACTCGCCCCGGCGCACCTCCAGGGACACCCCGTCGAGGACGGGTTCCGCCCCGTAGGAAAAGGAGACATCGTCGACCTGGACGACGGCCGTCACGCCCACCGACCTGCCTTTCGCGTCCCGCGGCGCCGGGCTCCCGCCCCGGCGGGCCGCCGCCCCGCCGGGCTGCCGCCCCGGCGGCCCGCGACTTGAGATTCCCGCGGCCCTGGCGCGCCCCGCGGCTTTGGCGCGAGGCGACGGCGAGAACCTGGTGATCGGAATATTCCGAACTAGTAATAGACGGCCGTGGTGGAACCTGTCAAGGGCGGCACGCCGCCGGGGCGGGGCGGCACGCCGCCGGGACGGGACGGTGCGCCGCTGGGACGGGGACGGCCCTTTCCGGTGCGGCCGGCCTCGGGCCGGCGGCCTTCTCCGGCGGGAAGGACGGTTCGGGCGGTTCGGCCCGGCCGGCGGGCCGGCCGGTTTTGACACCGCGCCGGCCCCGGGGTAGATTGAGAGGTGATCGGTCGACTCGGAATCTTCCGGATTGCCATTGCCAAACCCGGCGGAAGCGAGGTGCCGGTGTGAGCTTCCAGCGGGCTGTTCAGCGGCTGAAGGACCGGGGCCTCAAGGTGACGCCCCAGCGGCTGGAGATCCTCAAGGCGGTGATGGGTGCCGGGCGCCCCGTCACGGCCCGCGAGGTGACCGACGCGGTGCGGGAGCGGCACCCCCGGGTCAGCGTG
>DATCLH010000392.1:0-4019 GCA_036564035.1 Thermaerobacter sp. | reverse complement strand
TTCCTGCATAAATGCACCAGCCCTGGTAACACTACCGGCCAGAGGTGGTGCCACATGCAGGAGACCCCGCAGAGCGGGCAGAGCCGCATGCCCGGCCGGCTGGCCAGCTGGATGGCCAAGATGCGGGGCCGGCCGGCACTGCGGTCGCTGGTGGGCTTCGCCGTGCTGGTGGCCGTCTTCATCGGGTCTTATCTGTACTTCCAGGGCTGGCCGGGGCTGAGCGGCCCCGAGACCGCCTCCTTGGACGAGCAGACCCCGCTGGAGACCGGCGCCGACCAGGGGGTGGCGCCCAGCACGGCGACGCCGCAACCGGTCACCGGCCAGGCCGGGACCGGCACCGGGACGGAGACGCCGGCCGAGCCCCGGGACAACGTGCCCACCCGGGAGGTCACCGGCGAGGCGACGCCGTCCTTCATCTGGCCGGTGGCCAACGGGCGGACGGCCATGGGCTTCGGCTGGCAGTACTCGGAGACCATGGGCGACTGGCGCTGGCATCCCGGTGTTGACCTGGCGGTCCAGGAAGGCGCCGAGGTGCTGGCGGCCGCCGACGGGCGCGTGGTGGCGGTCGACCGCGATCCCGATCACGGCCTGACCGTGACCATCGAGCACGACGGCGGCTACCGCACCGTCTACGCCAGCCTGGCCGAGGCGACGGTCCAGGCCGGCCAGCAGGTGCGGCGGGGCCAGGCCATCGGCAAGGCCGGCCAGTCGGCCCGGGTGGAGTCGGCCACGGGCGTCCACGTCCACTTCGAGATCTGGCGGGGCGACGAGGCGGTCGACCCCCAGACCGTGATCGAGTAGCCCCACCAGGCCGGGCCGGACCCCCACGGGACGGCCACCGGCGGTCCCCGGCGGTCCGCCGGCCCGCGTTCCCCCGCGTCGACCCAAGCAGAGGGCGGCACCGCTCCCGGCGGTGCCGCCCTGCTTTGCATGGCGCCATCGGGCCGGTTCGTCCCCCCGGCGGCGACGGGCCGTGCCGCCCTCGGGCCGACGGGCCACCGGCCCTCGGGCTTGCCGACCGCCCGGCCCCACCGCCCCCGGTCCGCAGCCCCGCGGGGCCCAACCCTCCGGTGCCGGGCCTCCCACCGTCCCCGTCGCAATCCGGCCTGTCCGCTCGTCCGAAGCCGTGCGCGGGCCTGCGGCCAAGGTATGTTTGCCTAACGCCCTCATATAGATGGTACCAGACCAGGGCGAAGGGGGCAGGTCGGTGAAGGACTACATCTGGAAGCGCGTGGTGGAGGTGAGCACGTACATCGCTCGCACCCGCTCCACCGTGCGCGAAGCAGCCAAGGTGTTCGGTGTCTCCAAGAGCACCGTCCACAAGGACGTCACCGAGCGCCTGCCCAAGATCGACAGCCAGCTGGCGGCCAAGGTCCACCAGGTGCTGGAGACCAACAAAGCGGAGCGTCACCTGCGGGGCGGTGAGGCCACGCGCCTCAAGTACCTGCAGGAACAGCGGGGCCAGGAACCCGAGCAAGCTCCGTCGGAACCGCCCGTCGGGGCTTGAGCGCCGTCCCTGCCCGCACCGGCCCTGGCCCCCAGTCGAACACGGCCGTGGCGGCGGCCCGCCGGGTCCGACCCGGCATCAACCGGCCTGCAGCCCGGCCACCTTCCTTCCCGCCGCAAGGAGGACCTGTCCCGCAACGGTCCTCGACCCCCGCACCCTGGCCAGGGGAGGGACAACCCCGGTTTCCGCCCGCCCGTCCTCTCCGGGCGGCCTTTTGCCGTCAAGAGGAACCCGGCCCCATGGCAAAGAAATCCGTCATGGCAACCTCTTACCCAGGCCGTTGTTAAAGCCAAGCCGTTGTCAGCGATCCCTGCCAGCCCCGAGGCCCTGGCGCGGCCACCGGCGGCCGCCGACCCCGCCGGTCACCCCGCCGCCGCCCCAGCGGTGCCCGGGCGGTCAGGAGGGGGACAAGTCATGGTCGGGTTCGTCCGGGACCTGGGGGTCGACCTGGGGACGGTCAACACGCTGGTCTTCGTCGAAGGCCGGGGCATCGTGCTCAACGAGCCGTCGGTGGTGGCCATCGACCGCGAAACGGGGCGGGTCTTGGCCGTCGGGTCGGAGGCCCACCGGATGCTGGGCCGCACGCCGGGCCACATCGTCGCCGCCCGCCCGCTCCGGGGCGGCGTGATCGCCGACTTCACCGCCACGGCGACCCTGCTCAAGATGCTGTTGCAGCGGGCCATGCCCCGCCGCCTCGGCGTGCGGCCGCGCATGGTGGTCTGCGTGCCCTCGGGCGTGACGACGGTGGAGCGCCGGGCCGTCATCGAAGCGGGCTACGAGGCTGGCGCCCGCAAGGTCTATCTTCTGGAAGAACCGGTCGCCGCGGCCCTGGGGGCGGGCCTGAACATCCACGAGCCCGGTGGCCACATGGTCGTCGACGTGGGGGGCGGCACCACGGACATCGCCGTCCTGTCCCTGGGCGGCGTGGTGGTGGCCGGTTCGACCCGGGTCGGGGGCGACACCTTCGACGAGGCCATCGTCCGTTACGTCAAGCGCCGGTACAACGTGCTGATCGGGGAACGGACGGCCGAACAGGCCAAGATCGCCATCGGCAGCGCCGAGCCTCCCGACGACGAGGGGGAGCGCTTCGAGGTGCGCGGCCGCGACCTGGTCACCGGCCTGCCCCGGACCTTGTACCTCTCGGCCGCCGAGGTCCAGCAGGCCCTGGACGAGCCCCTCGCCGCCCTGATCACGGCCCTGCGCGGCATCCTGGAGCGGGTTCCGCCCGAGCTGGCGGCCGACATCCTGAACCGCGGCCTGGTCCTGACAGGGGGCGGCTCCCTGCTGCGGGGCCTGGACCGGCGGATCGCCCGGGCGACGGGCCTGCCGGTGGTGCGGCCGGAGCAACCCCTGCTCACCGTGGCGCTGGGCACCGGCGTCGCCCTGAGCATGCTGGACCGGCTGGACGGCGTCCTCATCGCTGGATGAACCGGCCCCCACCTCGGGGGATGAGCCGGCCCCCTCCACCGGGGGATGGACCGGCCCCCGCCTCGGGGGAGGAACAGGCGCTCGCCTCGGGGCGTCGGACATTTTCTGGCGAAACCCGGCAGGAACCGAGCAAGCGGCGTCGAATCGCCGAGGAAAGCGGCCACGCCGCGAAAGGGCAAACCCGCCGAAAGGCGGGGGCGCAAAGCCACGGGTCTACCGCAGGCTGCGGTCGGCGAGGTCCTGGAAGGGGCGCCCGCGATGGGCCCCGGGTCGCCGCCGCGCCTGCTACGACGGCCGGGCTGCCGAACGGGTGGAGACGGATCCGGCACCGGGTGCCTCCTTCATGGAGGAAGGCCGCAGCACCCGGCCTGGCGTTGGAAAGCCCTTCACCCCCGGCAGCCGCCGGGGGTTTCGCTTTGGGGGGCCGTGAAAGCCGGGGAGACCGCCGACGGACCGTCGGCGGCCAGGGCGCCTGGGGCCGCGCCTCATCAGGTCGTCCCCGGTTGGGAGGGGGGATGGCGGGGTGCTGCGTGGGTTGTACACCGCCGCCAGCGGGATGCTGGCCCGGGTTCTGCAGCAGGAGCGCCTGGCCGGGGACCTGGCCAACGTGAACACGCCGGGTTACAAGGCCAGCCGCAATGTCACCGAGGCCTTCCCCGGCCTGCTGCTGTCGCGCCTTGACCGCACCGGGGCGGCACCCGTGGGGCCGCTGGGGACCGGCGCCGTGGTCGCGGAGCCCGGCGCCGACATGCGCACCGGGCCTTGGCTCGCGACGGGCCGACCTCAGGACCTGGCCCTGGAGGGTGACGGGTTCTTCGTGGTCCAGGGGCCCGCCGGCCCGGCCTATACCCGGGCCGGCAACTTCACCGTGGGCCCGGAAGGCTATCTCCAGGCGCCCGACGGCTCGCCCGTCCTCGATACCAACGGCCTGCCGCTGCTGGTGGGAACCAGCGACTTCACCGTCGACCCCGGCGGGCAGGTGCGGGTGGGCGGCGTGGTGGTCGGGACCATCGCCCGGGTCACCTTCGCCAACCCCGCGGGCCTCCGCCGGGCCGGTGACAACCGGTGGGAGGCGACGGCGGCC
>DATCLH010000391.1:0-8100 GCA_036564035.1 Thermaerobacter sp. | reverse complement strand
GGCGATGGCTGGTGGAGGTCCTGGCCTCCCTGTGGGCGACCCTGCGGGGATGGGCGGAGGCCGCCTGGGAGGCCGTCGTGCGGCTGGTTCATCACGGGGCCGAGGGCCTCGGGGCCGGTTCCGGGGCGGCGGCCGGGACCGGGGCCACGGCCGTAGTGGGGGGCCTTGGGGGAGCTGCCGGCGATGGGCCTGCGGCGGTGGGCACGCTGGTTTCGCTGGGATGGCCCGGCTGGCTGCTTCTCCTGGCGGTGTTCGCCGCGTCGACCTATTTGATCTGGGGCCTGGTGCGGGCATGGGAGGGCTGGCAGGGCGCCCGGGTCGCCCGGCGGCTTGAGGCGGTTCACCGGCACTCCCGCCAGCGTGGCCTGCGGCTCGCCCCGATGCTGGCCATGGAGGAGGCTGCGCCCGCCGCCCGCGACGCCCGGACCTGGCGGCAGCAACTGGTCGAGCGGGCCGAGGCTCACCTGAAAGGCACCCGCTGGCTGGACGGCGTGCAACGCAAGTTGAACCGGGCCCGCCTGCGCTGGCGCGCCGTCGAGTTCCTGGCCCTCCAAGGTGCGGCCGGCATGGGCGGCGGCCTCGTGGGGCTCGTCCTCACCGGCCAATGGCTCCTGGCCCTCGCCGCCAGCGTGCTGGGCCTGCTCCTGCCCGATCTCTACGTGGCGCGGCGGTACCAGCAGCGGCTGCGGGCCTTCGACGGGCAATTGCCCGATGCCCTCACCCTGATGGCCAATGCCCTCAAGTCGGGGTACTCCTTCCTTCAGGCGGCCGACGTGGTGGCCCGGGAGATGCCGGCGCCCATCGCCGACGAGTTCGCCTGGCTGGTCAAGGAGACGCGGGTCAACATCCCCCTGGAAGATGCCCTGGCCAACCTCTTGGACCGGGTCCCCAGCCCCGACCTGGACCTGGTGGTGACGGCGGTCCTGATCCAGAAGCAGGTGGGGGGCAACCTGGCCGGAGTCCTGGAACGGACGGCCGAGACGATCCGCGAGCGGGTCCGGCTGCAGGGTCAGATTCGCACCCTGACCGCCCAGGGCCGCCTCTCGGGCTGGATTGTCGGCGCCCTGCCCGTGGCCCTGCTTGTCCTGCTGAGCGCCATGAACCCGGCCTACCTGCAGCCCCTCCTGACGACCCCCGTGGGCTGGGTGCTGCTGGGTGCCGGGGTCGTCATGGAGGCGGCCGGCGTCCTGGTGATCCGGGCGCTGATCCGCGTCGACGTGTGAAGGTCCCGGTTGGGCCCGCGGGGGCCGGGGGGCCGGCGGCCGGTCGGCAGTCGGACCGTTCAGCCGTCGCCGCGGGATCGGCCCCGGGAGCCGGGTGGCAAGGAGGCGATGCACCGTGGCAGGGGGTTTGGGGGCTTGGTTGGGTGCGGGCGCCTGGGTTGAGCCCGTCTTGCTCTGGCTCGTGTTCATGACGGTGGCCCTGGCCACCCTGGCCGTCATGGCCCCGTCGGAAGCGGAACACATCGCCCGCAAGCGGTTACGGGACATCGGCCTGCGGGGAGGCGGTGCCGTGCCCGCCGACCAAGCGGTGACGGAGGAACTGGCTCAACCCTTTGGCCAGCGGGTCCTGCGCCCGGCCTGGCAAGGACTGGTGGCGGCGGCGGAGCGCTGGACACCGCGGGGCGTCGCCTCCCGCTGGGAACGGCTGCTGGCGGCCGCCGGCCGGCCCATGGGGCTCGGCCCCTTCGCCTGCTTGAAGGCGCTCGGGGCTGGGTTGGGTGGCGCCCTGGGGCTGCTGGGCAGCGGGTGGCTGCCCTGGGCGGGCCCGGCCGGCCTGGCCGTCACCCTGCTGTTGCCGTTGCTGGCCGGAGGGGCGGGTTGGGTGATCCCCGACGTGGCCTTACGGGACCGGGCCACCCGGCGCCGGCGGCAACTGGCCCGAGCGTTACCCGATGTCATGGACCTGCTCAGCGTGGCCGTCGAAGCCGGGCTCGGCCTCGACGGAGCGGTCCAGAAGGTGACGGAGAAGTTCCCGGCCCCGGTGAGCACCGAGTTCCGGCAGTACCTCAAGGAGCTGCGCCTCGGCGTGGGCCGCGAGGAAGCCCTGCGGTCGCTGGCCGATCGGGTCGAACTGCCGGAGCTGCGCAGCTTTGCCGCCGCGGTGATCCAGGCGGACCGGCTCGGCGTGAGCCTGGCCCGGGTCTTGCGGGTCCAGGCCGAGCAGCTCCGGTTCCAGCGCAAGCAGCGGGCGGAGGAACAGGCGATGAAGACGCCCATCAAGATGCTCCTCCCGCTAGTGCTGTTCATCTTTCCGACCCTGTTCATCGTCCTGCTGGGTCCGGCGCTGATCCAGATCCTAGCAGCGTTTAGCCGTTGAGGGCGTTTAGCCGTTGAGCTCAGCGGCTGAGATAGAAGACCGGCTGGATCTCCCCGGCCGCGATCGCAAGGCGGATCCGAGCGGCCACCCGCCGGCTCCCCTGCCAGCCTTCCAAGCCAAGCTCCAGGACGCTGCCCGGCGCTGCCCCGGCCGGGACGGACCAGCGCACCTCCCACCGCCCGGGTCCGACGGGGTGCAGGGGGATCTCCTTTCCCTCGGGCGGCACCAGTTGGACCCGGTCGATCCGGCTCGAGGTGCTGGCCCGCACGGTGACCGTCGATCCCGCCGCTGCCGGGTTGGGCAGCGCCTCCCCTTCGATCCACAAGGCGGGGAGCACCTGGATGGCCAGGGTTTGTTCCCGGCGGACGGTGGGAAAGTCCGCGGCCACCACCAGGGTATACGTCCCGGGCGGCAGCCCGTCCGGCACGTTCCAGGTCGTTCGCCACGACCCGCTCCCCTCGGCCTGTAGCGGACGAGGTCCCCCCACGGGTGGCTGGAGCGTCACCCGTTCGGCCGGCCCCTCCGTCTGGGCGGTGACGGTGACCCGCTCGCCGGGTTCCACCACCACCGGCGAGACCGCGGCGAGAAGGCGGTGGTAGACCAGGACGACCGGTTCGATGGCCGAGACGAAGCGGCTGCCTTGCCGGGTGACCAGCTGGCCGCGGAGCAGGTACAGGCCCGCCGGCAGGGGCCGGCCCTGGTCGTCGGTGCCATCCCATGTCCACCGGGCTGGCAGGCGCGTGCCCGACCACCGGTTGACGGGATTGCCCTGGGCATCCAGCACGTCGACCTGCCAGGACGACTGGTTGCGGTTCAGCAGGGCTTGGGCCAGCAGTTCCGTGGTCTCCTCCTGCCCGTCACCGTCCGGGGAGAAGGATGGCGGCTTCGCCCCGACCCGGATCAGGGCGGACTTGTAGATGAGGGTGGCTCCCTCCGCCCGGGTGAGGGACCGGTCGGGCCGGAGGTATCCATCGCCGTACCCGACCACGATGGCCAGGTCGACGGCGGCGGCCATGGCCCGGCGCAACTCGGGCCGAATCCTGGCGGCGTCGGCGTAGCGACCCAGCAGGGCCGCCACCCGCTCCTCGGGCAGGCTGCGGGCGTACCAGTCCAGCTCCAGGGCATGGATGAGCATGGCCACCGCCTCGTCCCGGCGGATGACATCCGCCGGGCGGAAGCGGCCGCGTTCGTCCGCGAAGAGGCCCGCCCGCGCCCCCGCCTGGATCCAGGGGTAGGCGGCCAGGTCGCCTCCCGCCCGGTAGTCGGGGGGCACGTCGGTGAAGGCGGGCGGCCCTGTGGGGTCGGGCGGGAGGCCCATCACCTTGACCAGCAGGACCGCGAACTGGGCCCGTTCCATGAAGGCGTTGGGCAGGAAGTACCACTGGGGCCGGCCCAGGGCGTCGGCGCGGGGATAGCCGTCGGTCACCCCTTCTTCCCACAGGACCCTCACTTCGTCTTCCACCCAGTGGCCCTTGAGATCCACGTACCACGGGTCGGCGGCCTGGGCCGGCAGGCTTAGCGCCACGAGCACCAGCAGGGCGGGCGGGACAAGCCCCAGCCGTCGCCGGCGGCGGCCGCTGGCATTACCCCCAGCGCCCGCCTCGGGGCCGGGCACGCCGGGACGGTGCCCGGGAACCGCCGTCACCCCATGGGCACGGGCCACCGTGCCGGAAAGGCGGCCGGGCTGTGCCGTGGCGGGCGCCCCCCGGCGCCCTGGGCCGATCTCGCCCACCTGGATTGCCTGGATCCCCGCGGCCGGCCGGATGGGGCACCGGCCGCTCCGTCCCCTGCGCATCATCCCACCCCCCGCCGCAAGGATACCACACAAACCCTGGATTGGAAATAGTTGACTCATGCGCGGGATGGTGGTAGCCTTTGGAATGACGGAACCACGAAATGGCAAAGGAGGTGGGGACTTGCGCCGGATCTCCTGGCGTGCCGCGGCCAGCCTGGGTGTCGCCCTGCTGTCTGGGGCCACCGCCTACCTCATCTATCTCGATGCCACGGCCTCCCTGCCCGTGGTCGTGGCCGCCCGGGCGCTTCAGGCTCCCGTCAAGATCGAAGCCGACATGGTGTCCGTCGTCCCCCTGCCGGCCGCCGCCGTTCATCCCGGGGCCGTGGCCGATCCCGCCAAGGTGGTCGGGCGGGTGTTGCGCCGGGATGTGGAGGCGGGTGAGCCACTGCTGGAGGCCGACCTGGCCCCGGGGAGGGACGCGGGCCTGTCCCTCTATCTCCAAGGGCGCCAGCAGGCCTTCTTCATCCCGACCCGCCTCGAGCAAGGGCTGGGAGGCGCCGTCGAGCCCGGTGACCGGGTCGACGTGATCTTTGTCGGCGGCGAGGGGCCGGGAGCCGTCGCCCGGACGTTGTTGGAGAACCTGCCCGTGCTGCAGGTCCGCGATGAGGAAGGCCGTCGCTGGGAAGAGGGGCGCCCCCTGGGGGTGCTGGTCGGGGTGACCCCCGACGAAGCCGAGCGGCTGGCTTATGCCTTGACCTTCGGCCGGGTCTTCCTGTCGTTGGCTCCGGCGGCGGGACCCGCAGGCGGCGGCACCGGGGTCACGTGGGACAACTTGTTCCTCTTGCCCCAGAGCGGTGGGGGCACAGGCCCCGCCGGTGACGCCGCCGCCGGCACGACCGCCGGCCCGGCGGCCGCGGTCGACGGGCCGGGGCCTGCGTCGGGGGAGGCGGCTGCCGGGCAAGGCGCGAGCGACCGCTCGGCTCCGGCCCCACCGGCACCGGCGGGCGACCAGGACGCCTCAACCCTTCCCTTCGGTACGCCCGCCGCGGCGGGCCCCGACCCGGGGGTCCCTCTGGTCGATCCTCAATGGCTTGGACAGGGGGAGGACGCACCGTGACACAGAACGGCACCGTCTGGTGGTACGGCATCGGGCTTCGGCCAGGGGACATCGAGCGGCTGGCCCGCCATCCAGGGTGGGAGCCTGCAGGCCTGGCTCGGACGGTCGACGCCGTCCCCGACCCACGCGAGCCCGTGGACGTGTGGCTCGTCCAGGCACCGGACCTGGCGGAGGCCCTGCGCTGCGGCCGGCTGGTGCGGAACCGGAACCGGGAGGGGGTATTGTGGCTGCTGGCCCCTGCGGGGGCCGCCACCGAGGTGTGGGAGGCGGCGGCCGCCGCCCTGCTGGGAGGCGCACCGGCCGTCCGGGTGGCCACCTCCCTGGACCAGGTGCTGGACGAACCCGACCCCAAGAGCAAACGAGCGGGCGGGGAGGACGGCCCGATGCGCCCCGAGGCCCCGGCCTCGCCGGGAGACGCGGCAAAACGAGTCGCCGGCTTCAAGCGGCCTCCTTTGGATGGGCCGCCCCAGGTGGTGGAACCGGACGGCCTGGCGCAGGCCGCGGGGAGCCACGCCGGCACGGCGCCGCCGCCACCTCAGGGGAACCCGCGGGCCGGTGCCGGACCCGGGGGAGGCGATCCAGCGAACCGCCCGAGCCTTCCGGCCCGGGTGTCCCCGTCCGGCGGCCCTTCCTCGCCCGCCGGGTCCGGCCCGCTGGCATCCTTCGACGCCGCCGCGTCGCCGGGTGCGGGCGCGCGGCTGCTGGTGGTCACGGGCGTCAAGGGGGGAACGGGCCGTACCTGGCTGGCCTGTGAACTGGCGGTCGCGGCAGCGATCCGGGGGCTGCGCACCGGGCTGGTCGATGCCCACTGGACCGCCGCCGACGTGGGGGTCGTCCTCGACCTGGGCCCAGGCCCCACGATCCTCGACCTGCAGCCCCTGCTGGACGGGCCGGAGGAGGCCTGGACCGAGCAGTGGCTGGTGCACCTGCGGTCGGGACTGCGGGTCCTGGCCGCGCCACCGCGGCCGGATCTAGCGGAACTGGTGGCGCCCGATGCGCTGCAACGGGTGCTGAAGCGGGCCCTTCACCTCTTTGACGTGGTGGTGGTCGATGGGCCTGCCGAGCCGGCGCAGCCGGTTCTGCCCACCCTGCCCCACCCCAGACGATGGGATCTCGTCGTGACGACACCCGACGGACCCGCCCTCCGCCGCACCCGCCTCTGGCTCGAACAGTTTGCCGCCGACGGCGGGCTGGACGCCGGCTTGCGGGTGGTGGTCAACCGGTGGTCGGGCCCGGATGCTGCCCGGCAGGAGATCCAGCGCTACTTGGGGAGGCCGGTGGCCGCGTGGATCCCGGACGACGCAGGGGCGGTCGCCCAGGCGAGTGCCAGCGGCCTTCCCCTGGTCCTGGCCCAGCCGGGCCACCCCGCCGTCCAGGCCGTTGGCGGGCTGCTGGCCGCGGCCCTGGGGCAGCCGGCCGAGGGGCCCCGGGGAGGTCCGCTGAGCCGGCTCTGGCGGCGCTGGCGCTCCGGCGCCGGTGGGATCCGGCCGGCGGGCCCGGTGGAGGGGGTGACGTTCCGTGCCGGTTGAGCCTCAGAAGATGGCCACCGGCGAAGACCCCCGCTTCCTCCAGCTGGTCGAGGCGGTGCGCGAGCGGCTCTTGCGAGAGCGGCCCCAGCTGCTGCGCGAGCCACCCGGCGCGGAACTGCGCCGGCGGCTCGAGGCCTTCGTCACCCAGGTGCTGGCCCGTCCCGGGGGCCTGCCGGCGCCCCTCATCACCCCCTCCCTGGTGCGGGCCATCGCGGCCGAGATGGTCGGACTCGGCCCCATCGACGTCCTGCTTGACGACGACAGCGTCACCGAGATCATGGTGAACGGCCCCTACCGGGTGTTCGTCGAGCGCGCCGGGCGGATCGAACCGTTCCCGGGCCGGTTCCGCGACGACGACCACCTGCTGGAGACGATCAACCGCATCGTGGCCCCCCTGGGCCGCCGGGTGGATCCCGCCCATCCCTTCGTCGACGCCCGCCTGCCCTCGGGGGATCGGGTCCACGCCATCGTGCCGCCCCTGGCCGTGGACGGCCCGGTGCTGACCATCCGGCGTTTCCGCCGCCAGCGCCCGACCCTGGAAGACCTGGTGCGGCTTGGTACCTTGAGCCCGGCCGCGGCCCGGTTCCTGGCCGAAGCTGTCCGCTCGCGGAGGAACCTGCTGATCGCCGGGGCCACCAGCTCGGGCAAGACGACGACGCTGATCGCCTTGCTGCGGGCGGCGACCCACCCCCTCGAACGGGTCGTCGTCCTGGAGGAGGCGGCGGAAATCGACCTGGGACCCGATCGGCACGTGGTCCGCCTGGAAGCCCGACCGCCCGGGTTGGACGGGCAGGGCGCCGTTCCCCTGCGGGTCTTGCTGCGCAACGCCCTGCGGATGCGGCCGGACCGCCTGGTGGTCGGGGAGGTTCGCGGGGAGGAGGCTGCCGACCTGATGCAAGCCCTCAACACCGGCCACCTGGGCTCGGTGTCGACGATCCATGCCAACAGCAGCCTGGATGCCCTGCGGCGGCTGGAGCAACTGGTGCTGATGGCCGGCGAGAACTGGCCGGTGGACCTGGTGCGGGAGCAGATCCGCCGGGCGATCCACCTGGTGGTGCACCAGGTGCGCCTGCCCGGTGGGCGGCGGGTGGTGGCGGAGATCTGCCGGGTGCTGCCCGATGGGCGCCTCGAACCCGTTGCCCTTCCCCCGCCCGGAGGGTTGCGACGGCTCGAACCCCTCGCCCCACCGCGAGGGAAGGAGGAGGCGGCCGGCGATGACGGCGACGGGTAGCGCCCTGGCCTGCGCGGTTTCGGCAGCCCTGGCGGGGTGGCTGGTGACCGTGGCCTGGCCCGAGCTAGGGCAGGCCGTTGGCCGCCGCAGGCGCGCCTCGGCCGACGATCCCGGCGGCGCGAAGGGCGTCACGGGCAGCTCGCGACGGGGACGGCGGCCCATTCCCATG
>DATCLH010000390.1:0-2385 GCA_036564035.1 Thermaerobacter sp. | reverse complement strand
CACCTGGACCGCATCGCCCGGGCCCTGGACCTGGACCCGGTGGAACTGCGGCTGCGCCACGCGGTGGTGGAGGGTGATCCCCGCAGCGACGGCAGGACGTGGCCGTCCATCGGCCTGGTCCAGTGCCTGGAGCGGCTGCGCGATCACCCGACGTGGCAGGGGCGCCATGCGCTCCGGCACGCCGGCGAGGGCTGGGGGATGGCCGTGGGCGGGTGGCCCGGCGGCACCGAGGCCGCCGCAGCCGCCTGCCGGGTCAACGGCGACGGGACCGTTACGATCACCGTGGGCTCGGTGGACCTGACCGGCAGCCACTCGGCCATGGCGGCCATCGCCGCCGAGGTGCTGGGCCTGCCCGCTGAGCGGGTCCGCGTCGTCACCGCCGACACGGACCAGGCCCCCCTGGCCGGCATGTCGGCCGGGAGCAAGACGGTTTACACCGTGGGCGCCGCCGTCCAGGCCGCGGCCGAGGACGTGCGGGCTCAGATCCTGGCCATGGCCGCCGATGTGCTGGAAGCTGGGGTCCACGACCTGGAACTCCGCGACGGCCGGGTCCAGGTCCGGGGTGCGCCGGCCCGCGCCGTGGAAGTGGCCGAACTGGCCCGCATCACCGCCCGCTTCGGCAGCCGCCACGCGCCGCTGCACGGGTTCGGCCGTACCGCCATCCACCAGCAGGCGCCGGGCTTCGCCGTCCACCTGGTGCGGGTCCGCGTGGACCGCGACACCGGCCAGGTGAAGGTCCTGCAGTACCTGGTCGTCCAGGACGTGGGCCGGGCCATCAACCCGGCCGAGGTGCTGGGGCAGATCTACGGCGGCGTGACCCAGGGCATCGGCCGCGCCCTGTCGGAACGCATGGTCCACGACCCGGCGGGGCAGCTGGCCACCGCGACCCTGGGCGACTACCTAATCCCCACCAGCGATGACGTGCCGCCCATCGAGGTGGAACTGGTGGAGGTCCCCGCGCCCCACGGCCCCTTCGGGGCCAAGGGCGTGGGCGAGCCGCCGGTGGTGCCCTGCGCGGCCGCCATTGCCAACGCCATCGAGGATGCGGTCGGCATCAGGCTAACCGAGGCGCCGATGACCCCTGAGTTGGTGCTGCAGGCGCTGCGGTCCGGCGGTGGCCGGCCGGAATGACGGCCACCGGGGAAAAGTCCGCCCTCCGCACGGTCCTGGTCACCGGCGTTGCCGGGTTCATCGGCTCCCACACGGCGGCGGCCCTCCTGAAGCGGGGTAGCGCCGTCGTCGGCGTCGACGATCTTTCCCAGGGCTGCCGGGACCGGGTGCCGCCCGGGGTGACGTTTCATCAACTGGACATCCGCCGCTCGGGGGACCTGGATCGGCTGCTGGCCGATCGTCCCGTCGACGCCGTGGTTCACATGGCCGCCCAGGTCAGCGTCACGGCCGGCGAGCGGGAGCCCGGCCATGACCGCGAGGTCAACCTGGACGCCACGGCGGAACTGGCGCGGCTGGCGGCCCGCCGCGGCGTGGGCGTCTTCGTGTTCGCGTCCAGCGCGGCCGTGTACGGCGATCCGGCCCAACTGCCACTGACCGAATCCAGCCCCGCCAACCCCCGTTCGGCCTACGGGCTGCATAAGTGGCTGGCGGAGCTTTACGTCGCCCACGTGGCACGCCAGGCGGGGATGCGGCACGTGAACCTGCGGCTGGCCAACGTCTACGGCCCGGGCCAGCAGGCCCGCAGCGACGGCGGCGTCATCGCCGCCTTCCTCGACCGCCTGGCCGCCGGTGAGCCCCTGGTGCTCCACGGTGACGGGAGGCAGACCCGCGACTTCATCTACGTGGGCGACGTGGTGGAGGCGGTGCTGGCCGCCCTCGAGGGCCGCGGCTCCGGGACCTTCAACGTCTCGTCGGGCCGGGAAACCGACCTGCTGACGGTGATCCGGCACCTGGCGGCACTGGTCCAACAGGAGCCCCGGGTGATTCACGCGGACCCGCGGCCGGGCGACATCCGGCGCAGCGTCCTGGACCCGGCTGCGGCCATGAGGGACCTGGGCTGGTCGCCCCGGGTCAGCCTGGAGGAAGGGTTGGCCCTGGCCTGGAAGCACCATCCCCGCCGGACACAGTAGACAGGGGTAGTCCGGGCGTGCACCCGCATTCCGTTGAACAGAAACGGCTGGAAGACCGCACCGGCGGCGGACTGGCGGGCCGCCGGGTAGGCGTCGCCGCGGCCGTGGTGTCGGCCCTGGCCTTCAGCACCGAGGGGCTCTTCTCGGTGGGCGCGCTCCGGACGGGCGCCGATGTGCCGGCGGCGCTGGCCCTGCGCTACCTGGTGGCGGTGGCCTACGTGGCGGTGGTGCTGCTGCTGGCGGGCCCACGGCGTAGGGATGAGGGCGGCGGTACCGGCGGTGATCCGGTTGACGGCGCCGGCCG
>DATCLH010000389.1:0-8758 GCA_036564035.1 Thermaerobacter sp. | reverse complement strand
CCGCCCGCCAGGGCCAGGATCACGGCCTCGGTCACCCCTGCCAGCCGTTCCGCCAGGACGAACCCGGCCGCCGCCGCCGGCGCCGCCACCACGGCCACCGCCGCCCAGAGCAGGACGATGAAACGGGGCGCGTAGCCCGCCCGCTTCATGCCCACCGAACCCGAGAGCCCCTCGGGCAAGGTGCTCAGGAAGATCCCCGCCACCAGGGCAAGGCTCACGGCGTGGCCGGTATAGTGGTCGACGCCCAGGGCGAAGGCCTCGGGGATGCCGTCCAGCACGGCGCCCGCCAAGATGGCCCAGGCCGCGCCGGCCCGGGGCCCCGAGGCGGCGGGCGCCCCGGGCCCAGCACCGGGCGCCACACCCCCATCGCCCCGCGACGCGGTCCCGGCGGGCGGCCGTGCGGCCCCGGCGGCAATGGCGGCCGCCGGCACTTCGGCCGGCCGGCCCGCCGGGCCGGGTTCCACCCCGCTGTGCTTGCGGCCCCGGGCGCCCCGCCGGTCGAGGAAGAAGTCGACCAGGGTAAAGAGCAGCGCGCCCGCCAGGAAGCCCGCCACGGTGGGGCCCGGCCCGCCCCGCCCGTGGGCCCCGGGCAGCACGTCGAAGGTCACCGCTCCAAGGAGCGTCCCGGCGCCGAAGGCCATGACCGCCGCCAGGACCCGGCGCCCCAGGGGGAGGAACAAGCCCCCCATGCAGCCCAGCAGCCCGCTGCTGGCCGCCAGGAACGCCCAGAGGGCGGCCGCCCCCCAGCCCGGCCAGGTCAAAACCGCCATCCCTCCCGGTTTCACGGTGGGGAGCCGGCGGGCCTGCGGCGCCCGTCGCCGCACCGGCCCTTGCCAGGCCAGGTCGCCCGGGGAAACTCACCTTGCCGGGCCTCGCCCTGGGGGAATGGGCCCCCGTCGGCGTTGCCGGCCCGGTCGCCGGGGCGGGATCATCCCCGGCGGGCCTTGCCCCGTGCCGGCGCCGCCCGACCCGCCGGCCCCTTCCTCAGGATGGCCACCGGCCCGGGACTTCAAAGGGCCCCTCCAAGGGCCCGTCAAAGGGCCCGCATCATGCCCCCGTCGACGAACACCGCCTGCCCGGTCAGATAGCGGGCGGCGTCGGAGACCAGGAAGGCGACCACCTGGGCGAACTCCTCCGGCTCCCCGTAGCGGCCCAGGGGGATCTGCCGGTAGTAGTCGCGCCGGACCTCCTCCACCGGCCGGCCGGTGTGGCGGGCCAGATCCTCGTCCAGGCTGCGCACCCGCCCGGTGTCGATGCGCCCCGGCGCCACGGTGTGGATGCGGATGTTGCGGGCGGCCAGCTCGGGGACCAGGCTCTTGACCAGGGCGTAGACCCCGGCCCGCATGACGTTGGAGAGGATCAGCCGCGGCAGGGGGACCTTGATGGAGGTCGAGGTGATGGTGACGATGGTGCCGCCTCCCGAGCGCTCCATCAGCGGCACGCAGGAGCGGACCAGCCGGACCACCGACATCAGGTTCTGCTGGAAGGCCTTCTCCCAGTCCGCCTCGCCGACGTCGAAGAAGTCCCCGGGCGGCGGCCCCCCGGCGTTGCAGACCAGCACGTCCAGGCGGCCGAAGGCCTGTTCGACCCGCTGGGCCAGGGACGAAACCTGCTCCGCCACGGCCACGTCGGCCTCCCAGGCCTCCACCCGCACCTCCCGGCCGGCCCCGCGGCGGGCGACCTCCTCCGCCGCCGCCCGCACCCGGTCGGCCGACCGGCTGCACAGGGCGACGTGCATCCCCTCTTCCGCCAGCCGCCCGGCGATGGCCCGGCCCAGCCCCTGACTGGCCGCCGTGACCAGCGCCACCTTGCCCTGCAAGCCCAGGTCCAAAGGCCTCACCCCCGACCCTTCCGGCGGCCGAACCCGCACCGGCGGCACCCTGCCCCGGCCGGCTTCGCACCGGGCCGGAATGGAATTTTGAGAGAAATTCCACCCGACGGCAGGGATTGGTCTCCCCGCGTCCAATTGCTCACAATAACTGCCCCACCATGCGACGGGCGTCCAGGCGGCCACGCCCCTCTTGGTGCCAGCGCACCGGCCGGCCTGTCACCCGGCGTATGGTTCCGATATAAGCCCGCCTTCGCCCTAAGCGGGCTTATATCCTTTTTCGGAGCCATCCGCCTCGCCGCGGCGGGGCCGCCCCCGCCCCGCTGTCCGGATCGCTCGCGCCTTCCGGTCCCCCGCCGGGGATGGCCCCGGAGGCCCGGCGCCCGCCAGCACCCGGCCGGCTGCCCCCACCGCGGAGCGGCCCCGTCCCGCCGGCGCCGGCGATCCGCCCCGCCCCCGGCTGGTCCCGCAGGCTCGCCAGCGCCCGGCCCAGGGACTGCTCGGTGATGGCGCCGTGGGACGCGTGCCAGCGCACGGCGCCCCGGTGCCACAAGAGGACCTGCGGCGATGCGTGGGGCACGCCCAGGCGCCGGGCGATCTCCCCCGAGAGGGCGCGCTGCTCGATCACCTTGACCAGGAAGTAGCGGGCGCCGGCCGGGTGGGCGGCCACGAAGCGGCGGAAGGACGCATGGGCCGCCGCGCTGATGGGACAGGCCGTGCTGTGCTTGAAGATCATCACCGGCGCCGGCCCCCGCAAGGCCGTCTCCAGCTCCGCCATGGACTGCAAGGGTACGATCACGGGACCACCTCCTCGGTTGAAAGCGGCTCACGGCGCCGGGGGACCGTCGCCTTGGTCCCCCCGGTCCCCGCCGCATCCACCGCTGTCGCTCCCATCGCCGGGTCCCGCTGCCGGCGGCGCGGGCGTCCGGCCCGCCCCCGCCGCCCCGCCTTCCCCGTCCCGCCCGCCGTCATCTCCGGGGTCGCCGGCCACCGCCGCCGCCCCCGGCCCGCTCCGGCCCGGCCGCCCGGCCTTCGCCCGCCGCTTGGCGCCGTACATGGCCTGGTCCGCCAGGCGCAACAGCTCCGTCCAATCCCGGGCATGGGCAGGATACGCGGCGATGCCGATGCTCGCCCCGACCCGCCGCCCGCCGGGCAGCGCCCGGAGAGCCGGTTCCTCCCGCAAGCGTTCCTGGATGCGGGCGGCCACCGCCATGGCCCCTTCCGGCCCCGTCTCCGGCAGGACGACGACGAACTCGTCGCCCCCGTAGCGCGCGGCGTAGTCCACCGAGCGGCAGACCTCCCGGAGGATCCGCCCCAACCGCACCAGCACCCGGTCGCCGGCGTCGTGGCCGTACCAGTCGTTGACCAGCTTGAGGTCGTCCACGTCGATGAAGAGCAGCGAGAGGGGGCGCCGGTACCGGGCGGCCCGCTCCCCTTCCTCCCGCAGACGCTGGATCAGGTAGGTCCGGTTGTAGAGCCCGGTCAGGGAGTCGGTGATGGCCTGCTGCTCGACCCGCTCCATGAGCCGCGCCCGTTCCAGGGCCACGGCCACCTCGTCGGCGATGGCCTGCAGCAGCCGCAGGTCCCGGGGGGTGAAGGCCGCCACCAGGGGCGATTCCACGCTCAGCACCCCGACCACCTGGCCGCCCAGCTGGACGGGGACGGCGATCTGGGAGCGGGCCTCCCGCAGCCCGGGGTAGTAACGCGGGTCCTGGGTCACGTCATCGACGATGACGGGCTCGCCGGTCTCGGCCACCGCGCTGCAGATCCCCCGTCCCCGGGGCAAAACGAGCCCCTGCACCTCCTCCGGGTACAGGGGCGCCGAGGCCAGCTTGAGGGAGCCGTCGGGCTGGACCAGCAGCAGGGCCAAATAGGGATAGCCCAGCCGCGCCGAGAGCAGGTTGTTGAACTCCCGGATCAGGTCGTCGACGCTGGTCACCTTGTTGAGGGTATGGGTGCAGGCATAGAGGGCCTGCAGCTCGGACTCGGTCAAATCCTCGCCGGACGAACCGGCCCCGCCGCCTTCGCCACGCGCCGGGGCGCCTTCCGCCCTCCCGGCCGCGGCCCCCACCGGCCGGCGGGCCGCGCCGCCCGCGTCCCTTCCCCGCTCGAGGTGCGGCTCGAGGCGCAGCTCGAGGCGCGCCCCCAGCCAGGCCCCCGCCAGGGCGAGGACCTGGGCGATCAGCAGGCGCCATCCCATGCGGCCGTCCGGCGGCACGGCCACCAGCGCCAGCGCCATGGCCAACAGCGCCGCCGCCGCCACCAGCCCGCCCGCCCGCAGGCCCCAGCGCCGGGCCGCCAGGACGCCCGCGGGAGGCGCCAGCACCCAGGCCTCGACCCAGCCGGTCCAGGCGTAGACGGCGAACACCGCGGCCAGCCACGCCAGGATCGCGGCCAGCCAGCCGGCGGCCTGGCCGCCCGGCCAGGAGCCGCCCGCCGGGGTCGTGATGGGACCTGCCCCCCGGGGTCCCATCCCCCCGTTCCCCAGCCTCATGCCCCCCAACTCCCCACCCAACGACCCACAGCCCGGCCGGGTCCCCCAACCCGCCGTGCCTGCGGCCGGCCCCAAGGCCCTTCCCCTGCCCTGCCTCGAATCGGCGATGGATCCTGCCTGCATGCGCCAGCCCGCGCCGGGGCCCCTTGCGCTACAATCCAGGAGAGGTGACGAACGGGACAAACCCGAAAATCAGCATTTGAAAAGCTGAACTTGACCACCCAGATTCGTGATCCCGGCCCGGGCTCCTGCAGGCCGGGAGTGAGGGATGGGATATGGTTCGATCTGGAATCACCCGCCGCCGCCGCGGCCGGCGGCTCCTGGCCTGGGTTGCCGGGCTGGGCCTGCTGTTCGCCGGCCTGGTCGTCGCCTACTTCGCCGGCTATGAGCTGACCGCGCCCCCGGAGCCGGTGGCGCCCGCCCCCGCGCCCCAGGCGGGCGAGCCCCCGGCGGACGGGCCGGTTCGTCCGGGGCGGATCAACATCCTGCTGCTGGGGATCGACGCCCGGCAGGAAGGCGCCCAGACCCGTTCGGACACGATGATCCTGGTGTCCATCGACCCCACCACCCGGGACGTGGCGATGTTCTCCATCCCCCGCGACAGCCGGGTCGAGATCCCGGGCCGGGGGCTGGACAAGATCACCCACGCCCACGCCTTCGGCGGGGTCGAGCTGGCCACCCGCACCGTGGCGGAGAACTTCGGGATCCCCATCCACCACTGGGCGCGGATCGACATGCCGGGCTTCCTGCAGCTGATCGACGTGCTGGGGCCGGTGGAGGTCGATGTGCCCTACGACCTGCGGCTCCGCGACGGGCCCTTCCTCGAGAAGGGCCGCCACACCATGGACAGCCAGCTGGCCCTGGCCTACCTGCGGGAGCGGTATAACGACCCCGACGGCGACTTCGGCCGCGCCGACCGCCAGCAGCAGTTCCTGATCGACGTGGCCAAGCAGCTCAAGGCGCGGATGACCCTGCTCGACGTGCCCCAGACCCTGGCCATCATCAACCGCTACGTGGAGACGGACATGGGGCTGCGCGACGCCGTCGCCCTGGCCCGCCTGGCCTGGGGCACCGACCTGGACGGCATCCGCCGGGGCATGGTCAAGGGCCACGGCATCATGCTCAACGGGATCTACTACTATGAGGTCGACTGGCCGGCCACCAACCAGGTGCTGGTCGACCTGGGCATCAAGGAGGCCGCCGGCACCCAGGCCTCGACCACCGGAGCGGCCGCCAGCGTGACCGGCGCCACCGCCGGGGCCACCACCGGGACGAACCCGGCCGCCACCGCCGGCCCGGACGGTACGGCCGCGGACCCGGGGACGAACGGCCCGGGCCGCCTGGGCGGCGGCGACTAAGGTGCTCGCAGGCGGCGACGGAGCCGCTCGGGAGTGGTAACGGAGCCGCCCCGCCAGCCGCGCCAGCGCCGCCCACCACGCCGCCCCCCCGATTGGGCCACGATGGGGCCCCAAACGGGAGTCCCCAGGCTGGTCTGCCGGCCCTACGGCTTGGGGTCCAGGGACCCCGGCGGCTCGCCCGCCTGGGGGTTCTCCCCCTTGAAGACCGCGAACAGCAGCCACAGGGACGGGATCAGGATCAGCAGCCCCACCGGCGTCGCCCACAGGGCGAAGCGCAGGATGGGGTCGGGCGCCGCCGCGTTGAAGACCGTCACGTCGGGGTAGATCAGATACGGCCACTGCCCCAGGGCCCAGCCCCAGAGCAGCACCACCACCTCCGCCACCGCCGCGACCCGGGCCAGCAGGAAGTGGCGCCGCCAGACGAGCCAGCCCGAGAGCAGGGCCAGGCCGGCGCCCGTGGCCACCAGCCAGCGGCCGCGCTCGGACACCAGCTCCCACAGGTGGGGCGCCGTCCGGGGCGCCAGCGGCAACAGGACCGCCGCCAGCACGGCCACGGCGATGCCGGCTCCTAGGGCCCGGCGCCGGAAGTCCTCCTGCAGGGCGCCGCGGGTCTCCACCGCCAGGTAGACGGCCGCCAGGTAGGCGAAGAGGGCCACCGCCAGCGCCCCCACCAGCAGGGAGAAGGGGCTGAACCAGGCATGGACCGCGTTGGTCGTCACCGTGCCGTCGGCCGCCACCCGGATGCCCCCCGACGAGACGGCGGCCAGGGTCGCCCCCAGCAGAAAGGGCGTGATGGTGCTGGCGGCGCCGAAGACGCTGGCCCAGGCCCGCTGGGGCCCGGCGGCGGTGGCCGCCGGCGCGCGGAAAACGAAGGCCGCGCCCCGCAGCACGATGCCCGCCAGCACCAGGTGGAAGGGGACGAACAGGGCGACCCCCAGGGCGCTGTAGGCCCGGGGGAAGGCGGTGAACAAGAGGACCAGGGCGAAGATCAGCCAGACGTGGTTCGCCTCCCACACGGGGCCCATGGCCCGGGCGATGGCCTGGCGCTGGGCCTCGGCCCGGGGACCGCGGGCCAGCAGGTCCCACACGCCGCCGCCGAAGTCGGCCCCGCCCAGGATGGCGTAGGCCGTCAGCGCCAGCATCAGGACCACGGCCACCACCGTCTCGGGCAAAGGATCCCCCGTCACCACCGGCACCGGCCTCACCTGCCCCCGTCAAGCCCCGTGGACCCGCCCGCGTCCTCGCCCACCCCGCGGGCGCTGGCCGCGGGCGCCGCCGGCCTGCCGGTTCCACCGCCGGGGCCGGCCGGCGCCGTCACGCCGGGCACCGGGCCATGGCCGATCCGCCGCAGGAGCCACACCAGGGTGGCGCTCAGCACCACGTAGAGCAATGTAAAGGCGATGAAGGTGGTCACCACCCCGGGAGCCGGCGTGACGGCCTCCGCCGTGCGCATCACGCCGCGGATGATCCACGGCTGGCGGCCCACCTCGGTGACGACCCAGCCGGCCTCCAGGGCGATGATCCCCAGGGGGCCCGCCGCCACCAGCCCGCGCATCAGGCGCCGGTCCGCCAGAACGTCTGTGCCGCTGCCGCGCCGGCGCCAGGCGACCCACCAGTACCAGGCGGAGACCAGCACCATCAGCACCCCCGCCACCACCATCACCTGAAAGGCGATGTGGGTGACGGGCACGTTGGGCCAGAGCTCCCGCGGCACCCGGTCCAGGCCCTCCACCACCGCCCCCGTATCGCCGTAGGCCAGCCAGCTGAGCATCCCGGGGATCTCTATGGCGTAGGCGACGCGCCCCGTCTCCGGGTCGGGCAGGCCGCCGATCCGCAGGGGTGCCCCCGCCTCCGTCTCGAACTGGGCTTCCATGGCCGCTAGCTTGACCGGCTGGTTATGGGCGACGAACTTGGCGCTGGCGTCGCCGGTGATGGGCATGAGGATCGCCGCCACGGTGCCCAGGGCCATGGCCATGCGCAGGGCGCTGCGCCGCATGGGGTCCCGGTAGCCGCGCAGGGCGGCCCAGGCGTAAACCGCCGCCACCATGAAGCCCGTGGCCGCGTAGGTGGCCAGCGTGGAGTGGACGGCCATGACGGGCCAGGCCGGGTTGCCGAAGAGGGCCGCCACCGGATCGAAGCGCTGGGGGTCCTGCAACAAGGTCTCCACGGCCACGGGGTTTTGCATCCAGGCGTTGGACGCCACCACCATGACGCTGGAGGCGGCGCTGCTCAGGGCGACGGGGATGCCGGCCAGCCAGTGGGCCCGCGGCGAGAGCCGGTTCCACCCGTAGAGGTAGAGGCCGAGGAAGATGGCCTCGGTGAAGAAGGCGAAGCCCTCCAGGGTGAAGGCCGGGCCCGTGGCCGGTCCGGCCAGCTCCATGAACCGCGGCCAGAGCAGGCCCAGCTCGAAGGACAGGGCGGTGCCGCTGACGGCGCCGATGGCGAAGGTGATGGCCGTCACCTTGGCCCAGGTGCGGGCGAGTTCCAGGTAGCGCGGGTCGCCCCGCCGCAGGTACAGCCCCTCGGCCATGAGCATCAGGACCGGCATGCCCAGGGCCAGCGACGCGAAGATCATGTGGAATCCCAGGGAGATCGCCATCTGCAGGCGGGCTGCGAGAAGGGCATCCACCGTGCGGCCTCCTTTCGGTCCCCGGACCTCGGTCCCCAGGCCGTCTCGCCGGCTGCGGCCCCCTGGCCCGCAAGGGCCGCCGGGCTCCCCTTCTCCCCCTCACCGTATACGCAGGGAGCGGGCGAAACCATTGGGTCGCGATCCCAAAGGATGCGGGTCCGCGCCCGGGCCGGGCCCCCAAACCCGGGGTCGGGCCCGGGCGGGCTTCCACCCCGATCCGCCACCCGGATCCGGTACCGATCCTAGGATTCACCTGCATCGGGGAGCCCAAGCAGCACCTGTGGCCCGAAGGCGGCTGGAGGGAGACAGGCGGGGGCCAGGCCCCACCAACGGCCAAAGACGGCCGACGCCCGGCTACGATACAAAGGAAGGGACGCAGGAGGGAGGAAAAAGGGAAAGCCCCGCGGGATCGCCGCGGGGCTTCTTACCAGGTGCCGACGGTCTGTCGC
>DATCLH010000388.1:0-2298 GCA_036564035.1 Thermaerobacter sp. | reverse complement strand
GGCCTGCTCCGCCTCCAGCGCACTATAACCCAGGGACTCCAGGGCCGCCCGGGCGTCATCCCGCGGCGCCGGGGCGGCCCCCGCGGACCTCCCGTCGGACGAACCCGCCGTGCCGGCCCCCGGGGCGCCGGCCGCCGCCGGGCCCGCGGCCAGATCCTCCGGCGCGCCCAGCCGGTCCCGCAGCTCCGTCAGCAGCCGGCGGGCCAGCTTGGGCCCCACCCCCGGTACCCGGACCAGGGGAGCCGGCTCCTGCAGGACCACCGCCCGGCGCAATTCGTCCGGGCTCAAAACCGACAGCACCGACAGGGCCACCCGGGGCCCCACGCCGGAGACGGTCACCAGGGCGTCGAAGGCGGCCTGCTCGTCGGGCGTGGCGAAGCCGTAGAGAGACCACTGGTCCTCCCGCACCACCAGCCGGGTCAAGAGCCGCACCGGTTCCCCCACCGCGGGGAGGCGGCGCTGGGTCTGGCGAGAGACCGCCACCCGAAAGCCCACGCCGCCGACGTCGATCCAGACCTCGTCACCGTGGCAGCCGGCCAGCCGGCCGTTCAGGAAGGCGATCACCGCCCGGCCCCCCCGCGGGGCGATCGGCCGCTGCCAGCCGGCACCGCCCCCGCAGCGGCTCCCGGCTCCGACCCGGCGCCCACCGCGCCCGCCGGCCGGTCCCCGGCGCGCCCCGCCATGGGCCGCACCCCGCTTGCCCCAACGGCGGCAGCCTGACCCGCCCAGGCCGAGGTCTGGGCATGCAGGCAGCACACCGCCACCGCCAGGGCGTCGGCGGCGTCGTCGGGCACCGGCGGCCGCGCCAGGCCGAGCAGGGTCTGAACCATGCGCTGCACCTGGGCCTTGGAGGCCCGGCCGTACCCCACCACGGCCTGCTTGACCTCATGGGGCGCGTACTCGTGGACCGGCAACCCCGCCTGGGCCGCGGCCAGCAGGGCGACGCCCCGGGCCTGGCCCACGTGCAGGGCGCTGGACCGGTTCTTCTGGAGGAACAGGCGCTCCACGGCCACGGCCTGGGGCCGGTAGCGGGCCAGCAGCTCCTCGAGGTCCCGGTAGATGGCGGCCAGGCGCTGAGCCGGGGGCTGGCCGGCGGGCGTGCGGATCACGCCGTAGGTCACGGGCACCAGGGTCGTGCCGGCCACCGCCACGACGCCGAAGCCCATGGTCGCCGTCCCCGGATCGATGCCCAGCACCTGCAACGCAATCCCTCCGTTCATCCGGGGGAGTTTCGACAGGTGACCAGGCGCTTCCTTGTGGATTGGGAAGGGAAGGCAAGAAGGTCACAGGGGGTCCGTCCTGGTCCGTCCGGACGGGCCGTGGGCCCGAACCCAGGGCCCGGACGAGCTCATGGGGTTGGCTCTCTCAGGACCTCTTTCGGGGGATCAGGCTCCCTCACGGCTCTCTCAGGGCGTCAGGCTTTCGAGGACGTGCCAGGCCTCGGCATCGCCCTCCACCACCAGCCCCTGCTGCAGGCGCCTGCGGTCCCCGGGCAGGAGGCGCTCCTCGGGCACCGTGGTGATGAGCCGCGGCGGGCCCAGGTCCCGGCCCTTCTCGCCGGGCCGGCCATAGAACACCGCGACCCGCCCGTCCTCCAGACCCACGGTGCGGTAGCGCAGCCAACCCTCGGGCGGGCAGGGGCCCGGCAGGCTGCGCTCGAGGACGATCCGGCCGGCCCGGGCGTCGACGAGCCGCCACGTGTCCCGGCTGCGCAAAAGGTCGGCCACCCGCCAGCCGGTCTCCACCGGCGTCGGCGGCCGCTCGGTCTCCAGGACGACACCGTCGCAGGCCGGATACCGCGTCCGCTCCACCAGCCGCGTCTCCGGCGTCAGCAGGGTGGCGCGTACCGGCGGCGCGGGCTTGCGGGCGGCGGGGGCCCGTTCGTCCTGGCCGGCGGCATCCTGGCGCCACCAGTAGGCCCCTGCGGCCACCCCGCCCAGGATGGCCACCGCCACCAGCGTCGCCGCCATGGCCTGCCTGCGCCCCGTCGCCACGGGCCTGCCTCCCGGGAGGCACCCGCCCGCGGCAGGGGAGCCCCGCCCCGGAGCGGGCACCGTCATCTCTGGAAGGCCAGCATGCCCGGGCGGCGGCGCTCCTATGCATCCCGGTGGATCGCGGTGGATCCCGGGGCGGCCCGGCCGCGGGACCCCGGCGCCGCGGCACCGCGCTACCGGCCCGGCCGCGGGACCCCGGCACCCCGGCACCCCGCTACCAGCCCGGCCGCGGGACCCCCCGCGGCACCCTGTCACCGGCCCGCCCCCGCGGCGGGCCACGGTGATCCCGGGGTCAGGATTCAAC
>DATCLH010000387.1:0-2237 GCA_036564035.1 Thermaerobacter sp. | reverse complement strand
CTCGAGCCAGGCCGTCGACCGGGCCTCTGCCACCAGGGGTCGCCTCCTCGGCTTCACTTTAGCACGGGCGGAGGATGAATTGATAGAAATTCTCTATTTCAGAACTTCGTCACGCCCTTCGCCTTCCGAAGGCCCTGCGCCCCCTGCGCCACCCCCGCGGTCGTCCCGCCGCCCTTCACCGGGCCGGGGAGGCCGCCCGGGGGCGCGCCCGCCGCGACCCCGCCCGCCGCGCCGGGGACCAGGGTTCGGGCCCGCTCGAGGCGTCCAGCAGCTCCGGCCTGCCCAAGCGCCAGCCCCACCCGCCCAGGAGCGCCAGCACCGCCAGCCAGAGGCCCGTCAGGACGGTGGTGGGGAGGGTCCAGGCCCGGTAGTCCGGGAAGACCCGGCCCAGGGCCTGGAACCAGCCCACGGGCATGGCAAAGGGGTCGACGGCCACCGTCACCTGCCCCAGCCCCACCGACCGCACCAGGGCCGCCGTCACGGCCAGCGACCCGAGCGCCAGGGGGACGAAGGCGGCCCGCGCCCACCGCCCGCCCCGCTGCAGGGCCAGGGCCAACCCCAGGACGTACAGCGGCAGTACCGTCATCACCGTGCGGCCCGGGAACCACCAGCCCATCATCGTGATGGCGACGAACACCGCCATCAGGTGCTGGATCAAGATGAGGACCAGGGCCAGCCGGGGCGTGCCGCGGCGGCGGGCCATGACCACCAGGCCCGCCAGGGCCAGGAGCAGCACCGGGGCCCACCGCACCAGGCCGAAGCGCCGGTCCACGAACAGCCCCCACAGGCGGTAGAACCGGTTGGCCAGGTCGGTCACGTGGGCCTGCAGGACCTCCGGGGTCGACGCCCCGGCCCAGACCACGTTGACCGAATAGGGCGTCAGGGCCCCGAAGACCAGCAGGTGGAAGGCCACGTAGGGCACGGCCAGGGCGACGCCGGCCAGGGCCAGGGTCCAGCGCCCCCGCCGGCCGAGCCGCCAGAAGGCGACGGCCGCCACCGGCAAGGCCAGGGGCGCGTACTTGATGCCAAGCCACATCAGAACGGCCAGGAGCAGGGCGACGGCCAGGGCCCAGGCCACCTCCCCCCGCGCCCCAGTAGCCGGCGCCGGCGCCGGCCGGCCAGCCCCCGCTCCCGCCGGTTCGTCCGGTCCCGGCTCCGGGGGGACCGATTCACCCCGCCCCGCACCCGCCGGTTCCTCCGGTCCCGCGGGGCCCGGTTGCCCCCGCCCGGCCTCCGCCGGTTCGTCCGGTGGCGTCGCCGCTCGGCGGCCTGGTGCCGCCGGCTGGGCCCGCTCCAGCAGGAGCAGGAGGCCCACCAGGGCCAGGGCGGCCGGAACCTCGGGGTAGATCTCCGTGGCGTAGACGAAGGGGGTGGCGCTCAAGGCCACCGCCAGGGTGGCCCAGGCGCTCCAGCGCGCCTCCCCCGTCACCCGGGCCACCCAGACGTACACCAGGGTGAAGGTCAGGGCGGCCAGAAGCTGCAGCTCCAGCTGCGCCCCGCGGAGCCCGCCCAGGGCGAAGCCCGGGATGAGGAGGACCGAAAGCCCCGGGTTGTGGGGGCTGAGGATGCGGCCGTCGGGGGTGGGCACCGACTGCATCCACAGCCCGTCGGGGTGGTCGAAGAAGGCCCGGTAGGAGTGGCGGCGGTACTGCTGCCGCAGGTCCAGGTCGCCGTCCTCCAGCAGGCTCTGGGTGGTCAGCAGGTAGAAGGGCTCGTCGCCGGTGATGGCCGCCCCCCGGCTGGCCCGCAGGCCCGCCGACAGCCCGTACACCACCGCCAGCAGGACGAACAGCAGCACGGCCCGCCGGGCCATCCCGGCCACCTCCTCCCCCGGGGCGCTTCCGTGGGGTGCTCCTTTAGACACTGGCTTTGGCTCCTGCCTCGGGGTGCGTCGCCGGGGCGCATCGGGGCGCATCCTGAGCCAAGCCCTGGTGCAGGCGGCCCCGGCCCCCGGCCCCATCGCCGGACCGCCCCAACCCTGCCCACGCCGGGCCCTCCCCGCGCCCACCTGGCGGGCAACGCCGCGGCCCTTACGGCAGGACCCCGGTCTCCCGCAGCAGGTTGACGGTCTCGCGCAACTGGCCCAGGTCGCTCTGGTCGATGGCCGGCGGGTCCAGCTCCTCCATGGGCGGGACCCCTTCCGGCAGGGGGATGCCGGCGATCATCGGGTACTCCTTGGTCTCCTGGGTGAAGTAGCGCTGGGCCTCCTCGCTCAGCAGGAAGCGGACGAACCGCTC
>DATCLH010000386.1:0-5881 GCA_036564035.1 Thermaerobacter sp. | reverse complement strand
CGGGGAGGACGCCTGGCAGTCGGTGGCCCAGTACGGCAGCTCCGACACGCCCCAGGACGTCTGGGAACCGGCCACCTACCCCGACGTCTACGAGGACGCGGGGGACGACAGCGGGCTCGTCGAGCACACGGACCGCCTCGTCGACCGGCGCTTCGAGTCGGCGGAGGACGTGGCCGTGGCCCAGGAGGCGGTCAAGGAGCACCGGCGCCGGAACACGGGCGGCGACGGGTCCTTCGACGCCCCGGCCGGCGACGGCAGGGATGACGAACCCTTTGGGGAATGAGAACCCCCAGAGCGTCCCTCGTCACCCCTGGCGACGGCAACAGGAGGCAACGGCTTGTTACCCATCTGGACCGCCCTCTTGGTGCTGGCCGCCGATCAGGCGGCCAAAGCCTGGGTTCTGGCCCGCGTCGCCCCCTGGGGCACCGTGCCGGTCCTCCCCGGCGTGGTGCGCTGGACCTACGTCCAGAACCGGGGGGCCGCTTTCGGTCTTCTCCAGAACCAGACGCTGTTCTTCATCGTGGTGGCGGCGGTGGTGATCGCCGCCATCCTCTACTGGCTGCCCCGGCTGCCCGGACGGGCGGGGTTGGCCCGTTTCGCCCTGGGCCTGCAGCTGGGCGGCGCCGCCGGCAACCTGATCGACCGGCTGCGCTGGGGTTACGTGGTCGACTTCGTCGACCTGGAGTTCTGGCCGCTGCACCGCTGGCCGGTGTTCAACCTCGCCGACGCGGCCATCGTCGTCGGCACGGGCCTGCTCGTCCTCTGGCTGCTGGGCGACGAGAAGGCCGGTTCGGACCCGGTGCGGCGGCCGGGGGGAGGGGGGAACTGAACGCCCATGGCCGATGACCCACCTGCCACCGGGCAGGCGGTGCGCCGGGCGGTGTTCACCGTCCCCGCCGCAGCGGCGGGGGAGCGGCTGGACGTCTTCCTGGCCGAGCAGGACGGGCTTGAGCTGACCCGTTCCGCCATCCAGCGGCTGATCCGCAGCCACCGGGTCTGGGTGAACGGGCGGACGACCCGGCCCAGCCGCCGCCTGGAACCCGGCGAAGAGGTGGTCGTCGAACTGCCGGAACCGGAACCCTCCGGGGTTGTGCCGGAAGCCCTGCCGCTGGACGTGGTCTACGAGGACGCCGACGTGGTCGTCCTCAACAAGCCGCGGGGCTGGGTCGTCCATCCGGCACCTGGCCATCCCCAGGGGACCCTGGCCAACGCCTTGCTGGCCCGGTATCCCGAGATGGAGGGGGTGGGCGGGCCGGGACGGCCGGGCATCGTCCACCGGCTGGACCGGGACACCACCGGCCTTCTGGTCGTCGCCCGCAGCCCCCTGGCGTATCGGGAGCTGGTGCGGCAGCTCAAGCAGCGGCGGGTGCGCCGGGAGTACCTGGCCCTGGTGCGGGGCTGGCCCGAGGTGCGGGAGGGCACGGTGGAGGCGCCCATCGGCCGCCACCCCACCGACCGCACCCGCATGGCGGTGGTCACCAGCGGGGGCCGGCCGGCTCGCACCCATTTCGCCGTGGTCGAACAGGCCGGCCGCTACACCCTGTTGCGGTGCTGGCTGGATACCGGCCGGACCCATCAGATCCGGGTCCACCTGGCCTTCATCGGCCTGCCCGTGGCCGGCGATCCCGTCTACGGCGGCCGGCGGGCTGAGGGGGAGCTGGGGCTCAAGGGACAGGCGCTGCACGCCACCCGCCTGGCCTTCGCCCACCCGCGGGACGGGCGGCCCATGGACTTCCAGGTGCCGCCGCCGGCCGACTTCCTGGAGGCCCTCGAGCGGGCGCGGGCCGGCGCCGCTGGATGAGGCGCCGTCGCCGCAAGGGTGAGGGCGCGGCCCCGGCGGGGGGAGGGGCGGGGGCGCCCCGGGACGAGGCCCGCAGGGCGACCCCTGTGGAAGATCGCGGGACCGCCCGCCGGCGCGGGCGGCAAGGGGAGGGAAGCCCATGGCAGGAGGATTGAAGGAAAAGGCGCGGATCATGGACAAGGAGGCCTTGCGCCGCGCCCTGGTCCGCATCGCCCACGAGATCGTCGAACGCAACCGCGACCTGGATCAGGTGGTGTTCATCGGCATCCGCCGGCGGGGCGTGCCCATCGCCCAGCGGCTGGCCCGGGCCATCGCCGAGTTCGAGGGCAAGGAGCTGCCGGTGGGGATCCTGGACATCACCCTCTACCGCGACGACCTCTCGCGCCTCAGCGAGCGGCCCACCGTCAACAACACCGACGTGCCCTTCTCCATCGAAGGCAAGCACATCATCCTCTGCGACGACGTCCTCTACACCGGGCGCACCATCCGCGCCGCCCTGGACGCCCTGGTGGACCTGGGCCGGCCCGAGACCGTCCAGCTGGCCGTGCTGATCGACCGGGGCCACCGGGAGATCCCCATCCGGGCCGACTACGTGGGGAAGAACGTGCCCACCTCCCGGCGGGAGGTCATCGAGTGCCGCCTGGAGGAAGTGGACGGCGTGGACGAGGTCTGGATCATGGAACAGCCCTGAGGGGGCGCCCGCTGCCTGACGGCGTGGCGCCGGCCTGACGGCACGCCGGCGGGCGGGGGGTGGAACCGGTTCGCCAGGGCCGGGCCGCCCGGCTCCCCCGGAGTCAGCGGGGGGATCTAAGGGCGGGGGGCCCGGCCCCTCCCTGCTCGCCCAGGTCCCGGCCCAGGCGGATCAGGGCCAGGGCGGCCGCCGCGGCCGCCTCCAGGTTGCGCGCCGCGCCGGCCAGGGCCTGGCGGACGCTCATGGGCCCCGGGGTGGCCGCCAGCAGGGCGGCCACCCCGCGTGCCTTGAGGGCCGGTTCCACCGCGGGATCGACGGCGCCGGAAAGGACGATCACCGGCCGACCGCGGGCCTGGCAGCGAGCCGCCACCCGGGCGACCAGCTTGCCGGCCAGGGTCTGGGCATCGGTCCGGCCCTCGCCGGTCAGGACCAGATCGGCCTCCTCCAGGTGCCGGTCGAAGCCCGCGGCGTCCATCACCAGTTCCGCGCCGGGCCGCAGCCGGGCGCCGAGGAAGGCGACGAGCCCGAAGCCGAGCCCGCCGGCCGCCCCGGCGCCGGGTTCGTCCCGCAGGTCCCGGCCCAGGGTCCGGGCGGCCACCTCGGCCAGGCGGGTCAGGCCGGCCTCCAGGATCTCCACCTGTTCCGGGGTCGCCCCCTTCTGGGGCCCGTAGACCCGGGCGGCGCCCCGGGGCCCGGTGAGGGGGTTGTCGACGTCGCAGGCGACCTCCAGGGTGACCTGGGCGAGGCGGGCATCGAGGCCGGACAGGTCGATGCGCTGGAGGCGGTTCAGGCTACCGCCCCCCGGTGGCAGGGGCTGGCCGGCGGCGTCCAGGAAGCGAGCCCCCAGGGCGGCCAGCATGCCGGTGCCGCCGTCGGTGGTGGCGCTGCCGCCGATGGCGACCAGCAGCCGGCGGCAGCCGTGGTCCAGGGCGTCGCGGATCAGCTCCCCGGTGCCGTAGGTGGTGGCCTCCAGCGGGCGGCGGCGGCCCGGCGGGACCAGCAAGAGCCCCGAAGCGGCGGCCATCTCCACCACCGCCGTCTGCCCGTCGCCGAGCAAGCCCCAACGGGCCTGGACGGGCTGGCCCAGGGGACCGGCCACCTGCCGCTGGACCCAGCGGCCGCCCGTGACCCGGACCAGGGCCGCCGCCGTGCCCTCGCCGCCGTCGGCCAGGGGGAGCAGGGTTGTCCTCGCCCCGGGCCAGCCGCGGGCCACCCCCCGGGCCATGGCGGCCGCGGCCTCTTCCGCCGTCAGGCTGCCCTTGAAGGAGTCGGGGGCCACCAGCACCCGGAGCACCGGCCCCGGCGGCGCCGGGGCCGGGGGCGGCGCCGCCGCGGCCGGCGACGCCCCCAGCACCAGCCCTCCGGCCTCCGGCATCCGGCCCGATGGGCCGGCCGAAGGCGCCTCCCGGGCCGCCGCCCGGCGGCCAGCGGGACCGCGGCGGGCCGCCTCCTGCCCAGCGGCCTGGTGGGTCGGCCCCTGGGACCTGGCCGTGCGGGGGTGGTTCAGGTCCTCGAGCTGGTCCACAGCGACCCCTCCCGTACCGGTTCCCGCCTTCCTCGACCGGTTCACGCCTTGGCGCCGGTTGAAGAACCGTCGGCGGCGCCGCCCACGTCCATGCGGGGCGGCAGCCCGTCCGGGTCGGGCGGAACGAAAAGGGTCCGGGCGTGCTCGTAGCGGACGAACCCGGGCCGCGCGCCCTTGGGCTTGCGCACGTGGCGGGCCTCGGTGTAGTCGACGGCCACCCGCCCCGAGCCGCGGGCCTTGCTGTGATAGGCGGCGACCCGCGCCGCCGCCTCCAGGGCTTCGGCCGAGGGGGCCGCCTCCCGATGGGCCAGGCGCAGCAGGACGTGGGAGCCCGGGACCTGGCGGGCATGGAGCCAGATGTCCCACGGGTTCGCCACCCGGGTGACCAGGGCATCGTTCTGCCGGTTGTTGCGACCGGCCAGGATCAGCTCGCCTCCCGGACCGCGGTAACGGAGGAACCCGGACTCCCCGGTGCCCGGCGGGCGGGAGCCCCCGCCGGCTGCCAGGGACCCGTCCACGGGGGCGGCCCCCACGCCGCGGGCCGGCTTGCCCTCCCGGGATCCACCGCCCTGGGGGCCCCGGGCCCCAGCCCCGCCGTCCCGCCGGCCCCGGGGACCGAAGCGGCCCGTGGCCGCCCCATCGGGGGCGGGCCCGCCGGCGGCCAGGTGGGCGAAGGCCGGCGCGTACCCCTGCTCGGCCAGTTCCCCGGCGATGGCCTCCAGGTCCCCCGGGCTGGCCGCCTCGGCCAGGGCCTGTTCCACCGACTCCAGATAGGCCACTTCCTCCCGGGCGGCTTCCACCAGCTCCGCCGCCTGCTCCCGGCCCCGCTTGGCCTTCTGATAGAGGCGGAAGTACCGCTGGGCGTTCTCCTGCGGGCTGAGGGCCGGGTCCAGCGGGATGGCGATGGGCGTCGCCTGGGCGTCGTAGTAGTTGGGCAACTCCACCTGGCGGGCGCCCCGGGGGACCTGGCCGGCGAAGGCGGTCAGCAATTCGCCGTAGAGGCGGTAGGGTTCGGCGTCCTCCATGCGCCGCAGGTCCTCCTCCCGGGCCTCTACGCGGCGCCGGGCCCGGTCCAGGGCGTCGCGCAGGACCCGCTCCAGCTGCTGGCGCAACTGGCGCTCCGCCAAGGCATCGAGCCGCTCGCGGTAGAACCGGTCGCAGAGGGGCCACACCCGGCCCCCTTCATCCCGCTCTAGCTGGCCGCCGGGAGGCGGGGCCACCGGGAAGGCGACCAGGGCCACGGCCGTTCCCTCCGCGTCCCGCACCAGAACCGGGTCGAACCGGCCCTGCCGGGCGGCGTCGATCCAGCCCAGCACCGCCTGGCCCAGCGCGGTTTCGGTATCGGGCGAGCCGGCGGCCGGTGCCGCGGGCGAATCCGCCCCGGCGGGTCCGGCCGCGGGAGCCGGCTGACCGCCGGGCAGGGGGTGACCCGTTTCGGGGTCGAGACCGGCCCGGCGCAAGGCCTCCTGGGCTAGCTCGCGGCCGAGGACGGGCACCTGGGCCAGCAGCCGGCGCCAGGCCGGCCGGGGGCCCCGGGAGCGGCCCCGGGCCGCCGCCGGGTCCTCCGCGTCCCCGGGAGCCTGCAGGGCGTCGAGCCATTGGCGCCCGGCGGCAGCCGGATCGCCCGCGGGCAGGGGACGGGGCGGCGGGGGTGGTTCGTACGGGCTTCCGGGCAACAGGCTCCGGGCTCCGCCGGAGGCCCGGCGCAGGGCGTCCACGATCTGCCCTTCGCCGTCCAGCAACACCGCGTTGGCGTGCCGGTCCAAGAGTTCAACCACCAGGTGCCGCCGGCGGGCCGGTTCGTCCGGACCGGGGGCGGCGAAGTCCAGGCGCAGCCAGCGGTCGAAGGCCGGCCCCTGGTGGA
>DATCLH010000385.1:0-5538 GCA_036564035.1 Thermaerobacter sp. | reverse complement strand
CCGACCCGGGATGAACGCGGCCCCTTAGGCCCGTCCGTCGGGGCGGAAATCAAGAAAGGAGCCCGCGGCGCCGCCGGGGCCGATGTGACGCGATGTGACGCCAGGAACCCGATGAAAACAGCATTTCCTATACTAGTCGCTGGCTGGCGGGCTGTCAAGGGACACGGCGCCGGGCGTGTCGGTGCCAGGCGTGCCGGTGCCAGGCGTGCCGGTGGCGGCGGGCCCCCCCGGCCACGGCGGCCCTTCGGCGACCCAGCCGTCGTAGGTGACCCGCCAGAGGATGAGCCCGTGGGCCGGCGCCGTGGGGCCGGCCAGCTCGCGGCGGCCCGACGCCAGCAAGGCGTCGACCCGGTCCACCGGCCACCGCCCCCGCCCGATCTCCACCAGGGTGCCGACGATGCCCCGGGCCATGTGCATCAGGAAGCCGTCGGCCTCCAGGACGAAGCGCAGCAGGGGACCGTGGTCCTCCACGGCGCAGCGGAACAGGGTGCGCCGCGTGGTCCGCACGGGCGAGGCGGCCGCCTTGAAGGCCGCGAAGTCGTGGGTCCCCTCCAGGCGGCGGGCGGCGGCGGCCATGGCCGCCACGTCCAGGTCCAGGGGCAGGTGCCATTGCCAGCGGCGGTGCAGGGGGTCGGCCACCGCGCCGCGCCACAGGTGGTAGACGTAGGTCTTGCGCCGGGCGCTGTAGCGGGCGTGGAAGCCTGGCGGCGCCTCGCCGGCGGCCACCGCGGCCACGTCGGCCGGCAGCAGGCCCCGCAGGGCGGGGACGAGGCGCTCGGCGGGAAAGGGTCGCGCCGTCCGCCAGTGGATCACCTGGGCCCGGGCGTGGACCCCCGCGTCGGTGCGGCCCGCCGCCGTCACCCGCACCGGGTGGCCGAACAGCCGGGCCAGCGCCTGTTCCACCACCTGCTGGACGGTGCGTCGCCGGGGCTGGCGCTGCCACCCGGCGAAGTCCGTGCCGTCGTAGGCCAGGACGGCGTATAGGGTCCGCCCGGCGGCCGCCGCGGGAGCCGCCTCCCGTCCGGGCCTGGGCGCCTCTGCGGGCTTGGGCTCGTCCTCCTCGGGCTCGCGCCCCGCCGCCCCGCCGGGCATGGCCGTGCCGGCCGGGGTGGAACCGGGCGCCCCTGGAGGCGGCGCCGCCGGGAGATCGCCGGCCCAGGGACGCTCCCCGGCGCTCGGGGTGGAACCGGCCCCGGCCCTGTCCGGGCCGGTGACGGCCGCCGGCCGGGTACGCCGCTCCTCCGCTGCTCCGCCGGATCCCGGCTTTGCGATCACCACCGCCTCACCGTCCCCACCACAGGATCCACCCGAAGAGCAGGGCCGCCAGCGCCGCCGCCAGGGCGTCGGCGGGACCCGGGCGCAGCTCCCGGTACCGGGTGCGCCCCTCGCCGCCCCGGTAGCCCCGCGCTTCCATGGCCAGGGCCAGGTCGTCGGCCCGGCGGAAGGCGCTGACAAAGAGGGGCACCAGCAGCGGCACCAGGGCGCGCAGCCGCTGCAAGGGACCGCCCTGGTGGAACCGGGCGCCCCGGGCCAGCTGGGCCTTCATGATCCGCTCCGCCTCCTCCGCCAGGGTGGGGATGAAGCGCAGGGCGATGGTCATCATCATGGCCAGCTCGTGGGCCGGCACCCGCCGCCCCAGGAGCCGCAGCAACGCCTCCAGGCCGTCGGTCAGGGCGATGGGCGAGGTGGTCAGCGTCAACAGGGAGGCGGCGGCTACCAGCAGGAGCAGCCGCACCGCCAGCCGCAGGCCCAGCTCCAGCCCCTGCCGGGTGGCCACCAGCGGCCCCAGGTGGACCAGCGGGTCTCCGGGCACCGCCACCAGGTTGAGCGCCAGGGTGATGCCGGCCAGCCAGGCCATGGGCCGCAGCCCCGCCAGGAGGTGACCCGCGGGCAGCCGGGCGGCCCAGGTGGCGGCCAGGATCGCAGCACCCAGGAGGGCGTAGGCGCACCAGGCCTCCACCAGGAAGAGGACCACGGTATACGCCACCAGCAGGCCGATCTTGGTCCGGGGGTCGAGCCGGTGCACGGGGCTGTGGCCGGGCACGTACTGCCCCACCAGGGGTTCGGGGATCATGGCCCTCCCTCCCCGCCGGCAGGCGCCGCCTCCGGCGGCCGCTGCCCGTGGGCCGCCACCGGTCCCAAGCGGTCGGCCACCGCCACCAGCTCCGCCTCGGCTTCGTCGATGCCGATGCGGCGCGGGTCGACGGGCAGGCCGCGCCGCGCCAGCTCGAGCAGCAGGCGCGCCGTGGCCGGCGGCCGCAAGCGGCACGAGGCCAGCAGCCCGGTGTCGGCCAGGATCGCCCCCGCCGGCCCGTCGGCCACCACCTGCCCGTCCCGCATCAGGATCACCCGCTGGGCGACGGCGGCCACCTCGTCCACATCGTGGGAGACCAGGACGACGGTCATGCCCTCCTCCCGGTGGAGCCGGCCCAGCAGGTCCACCAGCGCCGCCCGCCCCTGGGGGTCCAGCCCGGCCGTGGGCTCATCCAGCACCAGGGTCCGGGGCTGCATGGCCAGGACGCCGGCGATGGCCACCCGGCGCATCTGGCCCCCGCTGAGGCTGAAGGGGGAGCGGTGGGCCAGCTCGGGGGGAAGGCCCGCCAGGGCCATGGCCCGTTCCACCCGATCGGCGACCTCCGCCTCCCCCAGCCCGAAGTTGCGGGGGGCGAAGGCGATGTCCTCCCAGACCGTCTCGGCGAAGAGCTGCTGCTCGGGAAACTGGAAGACCAGGCCCACCCGGCGCCGCGCCTCGGCCAGCCGCTCGTCCCGGTCCCGGCCCGGGGCCCAGAGCTCGACGCCGTCCACCTCCACCCGGCCGCGGGTCGGCCGCAGCAGGCCGTTGAAGTGCTGCACCAGGGTCGACTTGCCGCTGCCGGTGGGGCCCATGATGGCCACCCGCTCGCCGTCGCCGATGACCAGATCGACGCCCCGGAGGGCCTCCCGCGGCGGGAAGCCCGGCGCGCGGTAGACGTGGACCAGCCCCTCCACGCGGATCATGGCGTCACCGCCCGGTCGCGGGGAACGTGGCCAGTGGGGCCGGGAAGGCCCAGGGCGGCCAGGAAGTCTTCCACCGTGACGATGCCCGGCGGCAGGTTCCACCCCCGCCGGCGCAGCCGCTCGGCCAGCCGGCCCATGGGCGGCGCGACGAGCCCCAGGCGCTCCAGCCAGTCGGGCCGGTCGAACAGCTCCCGCGGGCGGCCGCTGGCCACGATGCGGCCTCGCTCCAGGACCACGACCCGCTCCGCCCGCACAGCCTCCTCGAGGAAATGGGTGATCAGGACCACCGTCATGGCCCGCTCCCGGTGGAGGCGGGCGACCGTCTCCAGCACCTCCGCCCGGCCCGCGGGGTCTAGCATGGCCGTGGCCTCGTCCAGGACCAGGCATTGGGGCTGCATGGCCAGGATGCCCGCCAGGGCGACCCGCTGCTTCTGCCCGCCAGAGAGCCGGTGGGGCGGGTCCGCGCGGCGCTCCCAGAGGCCGACGGTCTCGAGGGCGGTGCGGACCCGGCGGGCGATCTCCTGCCGCGGCAGGCCCAGGTTCTCCGGGCCGAAGGCCACGTCTTCCTCCACCGTGGGCGCCACCAGCTGGTTGTCCGGGTTCTGGAACACCATGCCGACCAGGCGGCGGATCTCCCAGCGCGCCTGGGGATCGGCAGTGGAACGCCCGGCCACCCGCACCTCGCCCCGGGTGGGAACCAGCAGCCCGTTGAGCAGGCGGGCCAGGGTCGACTTGCCCGACCCGTTGGCCCCGACCACGGCCAAAAACTCACCCCGGCGCACCTCGAGGTCGATGCCCCGCAGGGCTTCGACGGCATCGGGTTGGCCGGGGTGGTAGACGACACTGGCTTGGCGTAGGACGATCAAGGGTTCTCCCGTCACGGCGCCGGGCCCTCCACCGCCGCGCCGGGCCGGACCGCCGGACCTCACACCAGCTCGAGCAAGGCCATGGGCGCGCCGTCGCCACGGCGCGGCTCCAGCTTGAGGACGCGGGTGTAGCCGCCGGCCCGGTCGCTGTAGCGCGGTCCGATGACGTCGAACAGCTTCTTGACCACCTGCTTGTCGTAGAGCACGGCCAGGGCCTGGCGCCGGGCATGGAGGTCGCCGCGGCGGGCCAGGGTGATCAGGTGCTCCGCCAGGCGTTGGGCCTCCCGCGCCCGCGTCTCGGTGGTCTCGATGCGCTCGTGGGTGAACAGGGACGTCACCAGGTTGCGCACCATGGCCTGGCGCTGGTCCGTCGGCCGGTTCAACCGGGACTTGTGCGCCATCGTCATCGCCTCCTGGGAACCGCCCTCGGCGGCCGGGTCGTCCCCCGGCCCCATCCCGGCGCAGGGGCCGCCACCGGTTCGGGCCCGGCGAGCCCCGCGCCGCGGGTTGGACGGCAGCCCCGAGTCCGACTCAGTCCTCGGGCTGCTTCAGGGAGAGGCCAAGGGCGGCCAGCTTCTCCTCGACTTCCTCCAGCGACTTCTTGCCCAGGTTGCGGACCCGCATCATGTCCTCGGGGGTCTTCTCCACCAGCTCCCCGATGGTGTTGATGCCGGCCCGCTTCAAGCAGTTGTAGGAGCGCACCGACAGGTCCAGCTCGTCGATGCTCATCTCCAGCAGCTTGGCCCGGGCGTCGTCTTCCTTCTCCACGGCGGTGGCGCCGCTCCGGCTCTGGTCCGTCAAGTGGAGGAACAGGGCCAGGTGGTCGGTCAGGATGCGGGCCGCCTGGCTCGCCGCCTCGTCCGGCGTCACCGTGCCGTTGGTCCAGACCTCCAGGGTCAGGCGGTCGTAATCCGTCACCTTGCCCACCCGGGTGTTCTCCACCTGGAAGTTCACCTTGCGGATGGGCGTGAAGATCGAGTCGACGGGGATGACGCCGATGCTCCGGTCCGGGTCCTTGTTGCGGTCCGCCGGCACGTAGCCCCGGCCCTTCTGGACCGTCATCTCCATGAACAACCGCCCGTCGTGCTCCAGGGTGGCGATCAGGTGATCCCCGTTGACGATCTCCACGTCGGGCGGGGTGATGATGTCCGCCGCCCGCACCTCCCCCTCGCCCTGGGCCTCGATGCGCAGGATCTGGGGCTCATCGGTGTACATCTTGATGGCCAGTTCCTTCAGGTTGAGGATGATCTCCGTCGTGTCCTCGACCACCCCGGGGATGGACGAGAACTCGTGGAGCACCCCCTCGATCCGCACGCTGGTCACCGCCGCACCGGGCAGGGACGAGAGCAGCACGCGGCGCAGGGCGTTGCCCAGGGTGATGCCGTACCCGCGCTCCAGCGGCTCGACGACGAACCGGCCGTAGGTCCCGTCGTCGCTCAGTTCGACCGTCTCGATGGTCGGCTTCTCCATCTCGTACATGGCTCCGCCCCTCCTGTCGAGCCGCCGACAGCCGGCGCCCGCGCGGATCAGACGCGACGCCGCTTCGGCGGGCGGCACCCGTTGTGGGGGATGGGGGTGACGTCCTTGATGGCCGTGACGTCCAGGCCCGTCGCCTGAAGGGAGCGGATCGCCGCTTCACGGCCGGGGCCCGGGCCCTTCACCCAAACCTCCACCT
>DATCLH010000384.1:0-2411 GCA_036564035.1 Thermaerobacter sp. | reverse complement strand
GCGGGAGATGCGCTCGATGCCGACGGCCGCCTTGGCCAGTTCGGCCACCGAGGCATGGCCGTAGCCCACCACCCATTTCTCGTGGAAGCGCCGGGCCTTCTCGGCGGCCACCGCCACCGAGCCGGCAGGCACCGCCTCCGGGGGCGCCGCCGCGGCCGGCGAGGGGCCGCTCAGGCCGGTGGTCCCCCCTGGGGACGGCGGCACCGGCGCCACGGGGCATTGCCCGCCGGCGGCCGGAGCCGCGGCGCCCGCCGGCCCGACGGCACCATCGAGCGAGGTCGACCCGCCCCTCGCCGGGGCCGCCGGTTCCACCGTCGCGGCGGATTCGTTCCCCGGTGCCGCGGGGGCCTCCTGGGTCGGCAGTACCAGCGCGGAGGGGTTGGTGGAGGAGGCCCCCTGGCCGGACGGCCCAGAACCGCTCCCGGCGCCGGGGGCCCCCTGGAGTTGGGGCGGCAGGCCGGCCAGCAGGTCGAGCTCGGGGTCTTCCATCAGCCGCAGCAGGTTGTCCCGGAAGCTGCGTGGGCTGCGGCTGACGTAGGCGAAGATCACCGCCACGACCTCTTCGGGCAAGTTGTAGATGGCATACACGTTCTGGTCCAGGTTGCTCACGTAACGGGCCAGCAGCTGGCGCTGGCGGGGCGTGTAGCGGGAACCGGCCGTCGACAAGGTCCAACACCGCCTCGCCTGGGGTGGCATGGTTCGTGCATGGTTGCGACCGCTGGCGCCGCGGTGGCCGGCCTGGCGCTGGGGGGGCCGGCCTGGTACAGGGGGCCGCGTCGCGCCGTCGCCTGGGGTCGTTGGGCAAACGCCACGGGTCCTCGCCACCCCTCGCCGGCCGTTGCGGGCGGCGAGGGGCGCCGGGGACTGAAAGGCCCAGGACGAAAACCCTTCGCCGTCGGGGGGCGACGACCCTCCCGCTTCCGGCCACCGGGCTGGGACGCGCCGTGACCCTCGCACCCGCTCCCCGCGCCGCTCCCCGCGCAAAAGCCGCGCCAACATGAGACAACGACAATATTCGAAGTTTGAAGGGGTGCCGGCGTCCCCGGCGGCGGGCCGGACGGACGGCCCCTGACACGCGAATGCGGCCCCTGGCGGCGGCCCCGGGTGCGTAGCGCCGGGTGCGTAGCCCCGGGTACGCAGCGCCAAGTGCGGCAACCCCGCGGCACCCGACCCCGGGTGGGTGGCCCCGGGCGTCCGGCCGCTGGCGTGCCTGGTCGTCCCGGTCAGTCCCTGGCCGGACGGCGGCCGGATGGCGACAATGGTGGAAGAGGCAGCCGGAGAGGAACCGGACACCTGCCGGCCACGCCACCGCGCGCCCATCCCAACACGAGGTGATGCCCCATGCCGCCCGGCGACCCGGACCACCCCCTGCCCGCCGGCCTCCGCCTCGGCCCCGTCTATTTGCGGGTCCGGCAGCTGGCGTGGGTCATGCCCTTCTACCGCGACCTGCTGGGTCTGGTGCCCACCGCCTTCCCCGCCGCCGGCGGAATAGCCGCCGGCAGAATAGACGGGGGAGCGGACGACCCCACCGGCGCCACCACGCCACCGGCTGCTGGTGACGCCGGCACCCCCGAGCCGGACGATCCGGCCGCTCCGCCTGCGGCCCCCGGAACCGGCCGGCGGATCGTCGCCCTTGGCGCCGCCTCCGGCCGCCCGCCCCTCCTGGTCCTGGAGGAGGTCCCTGCCGCCCCGATCCGGCCCCCGCGGACCACGGGCCTCTACCACGTCGCCCTGCTCTACCCGAGCCGGGCGGCCCTGGGCCGGGCCTTCTTGCGGCTGGTGGAAGGCGGCTGGCGGTTCCAGGGCTTTGCCGACCACGGCGTCAGCGAGGCCCTCTACCTGGCCGACCCCGAGGGCAACGGCCTCGAGCTCTATGCCGACCGGCCCCGCGACCAGTGGCCCCGCGGCCACGACGGCAGCGTGGCCATGTACACCGCCCCCCTGGACCTGGAGAGCCTGGTGGCCGCGGCCCGGGACGACCTCCGGTCGCCGGCCGCCCCGGAACCCCCACAGCCGGCGGACCCCGGGTCCCCGGACCACCCGTCCGCCGGGGCCCCTGCCGAACCCGACGGCCTGGGTCCCGTGGTGGGGCACGTCCACCTGCAGGTGTCGCGGCTGGAGACCGCCGAAGCCTTCTACTGCGGCGTGCTGGGCTTCGAGGTGACCCAGCGCGACTTCCCGGGCGCCCTCTTCGTGGCCGCCGGCGGGTACCACCACCATCTGGGCCTCAACGTGTGGGCGGGTGAAGGGGCGCCGCCCCCGCCGCCGGGCGCCGCGGGCCTGGCCGGCTTCACGGTCGTCCTCCCCACGGCGGCCGATCTCGCAGCGGTGCGGGAACGGGTCCAGCGAGCAGGACTCCCCCTGCAGGCTTCGGAGCGTGGCTGGACGGTGACCGACCCGGACAGGATCCC
>DATCLH010000383.1:0-1899 GCA_036564035.1 Thermaerobacter sp. | reverse complement strand
GATCAGGGACAGCTCGAAGAACACGTAGAAGAGCAGGTAGTCCAGGGCCAGGAACACGCCGAAGATCCCGGTGACCAGCAACCCCAACAGCACCCAGTACTCCTTGACCCGGTGCTCGATGCCCCACGAGGCCAGCGCCGCGATGGGCGCGATCAACGCGGTCAAGGCCACCAGCGGCAACGACAGGCCGTCGACGCCCAGGTAGTACCAGGCGCCCAGGCTGGGGATCCAGCGGTACCGCTCCACGAACTGGGGCCCGCCGGCCGCCGGGTCGAACCCGGCCCACACCGCGGCCACCAACACCAGCGGCACCGTCATGGCCACGGTGCCCACCAGGCGGATGGCCCGGTGGTTCTCGCGGGGGATCAGCAGGGTCAGCAGCGCGCCCGCCGCCGGCACCCCCAGGATCAGGCTCAGGTAGGGCAGCGACGCGGACATCACCTCAGGCCTCCCGTCCCTTGCAGGATCAGCAGCGCCAGCAGCACCACACCGGCGAACAGGGTCAGCATGTACCCCTGGACCAGGCCGGTGGACCAGCGCCGTACCACCTCACCCACGCCGGCCACCAACCGGGCCACCCCGTTGACGATCCCGTCGATGACCAGCCGGTCGAACCCAGCAGCCAGCCGGGCGATCCAGGACGAACCGGCCAGCACCACGGCCTCATAGGCCCGGTCGAAGAACCACTTCTCCTGGAGGACGAAGTAGGGCGTGGCGAAGGCGGCGCGCAGCGTCGCCGGCGAGATCCAACCCAGACCGTAGACGACGATCCCGAGCAGGATGCCGGCCACGGCGAACAGCGTACCCGCCAGCACCACCACCGACTCCGGCTCGTGGGCCACCCCGTGCTCGCCGAAGGTGATGAACTCGTGGACCGGCGCGCCGAAGAGGGCCGGGGCCAGGAAGCCGGCGGCGAAGGCGGGGATGGCCAGCAGCACCAGCGGCCAGCGCAGTTCCGGCCCGCCCTCGTGGGCATGGGCGAACTTGTGCTCGTCCCGCGGCTTGCCGAAGAAGGTCAGCACCACGGCGCGGGTCATGTAGAAGGCGGTGAGGCCCGCCGTCAGCGCTCCGATCCAGAACAGGACCGGATATCGCGAGTGGTAGGCGGCCAGCAGGATCTCATCCTTGGAGTAGAAGCCGGAGAAGGGCCAGATGCCCGCCAGCGCCAGGGTGCCGACGATGAAGGTCAGGGTCGTCAGCTTCATCTTCCGCCCCAGGCCACCCATCTCGCGCATGTCCTGGGTGTGCACGGCGTGGATCACCGCGCCCGACCCCAGGAACAGCAGGGCCTTGAAGAAGCCGTGGGTCCAGAGGTGGAACATGGCCGCGCTGTAACCGCCCACGCCCAAGGCCATGACCATGTAGCCGAGCTGGCTGACCGTCGAGTAGGCCAGCACCTTCTTGATGTCGGTCTGGACCACGGCGATGGTCGCCGCCAGGAAGGCGGTGAACGCGCCCAGGAACGCCACCACCGCCAGCGCCGTGGGCGACTCGGCGAAGATGAAGTAGGTCCGCGCCACCAGGAACACGCCGGCGGCGACCATGGTGGCGGCGTGGATCAGGGCGCTGACCGGGGTCGGGCCGGCCATGGCGTCCGGCAGCCAGACGTGCAACGGCGCCTGGGCCGACTTGCCCACCGCCCCGCCGAAGATCAGCAGCGCGGCGACGGTCATCGCCCGGGTGAAGTCCGGCGCCCCCGCGCCCGCCTGCCGCTCCACCCACGCCTGCCAGTCCGCGAAGCGCAGGCTGCCGGTCAGGTGGAACATGTACCAGAAGCCGGCCATCATCAGCACGTCGCCGATGCGGGTGGTGATGAAGGCCTTGTACGCCGCCGCCTGGTTCTCCCGCTCCTCGAACCAGTGGCCGATCAGCAGGTAGGAGCAGGCGCCCATGATCTCC
>DATCLH010000382.1:0-3678 GCA_036564035.1 Thermaerobacter sp. | reverse complement strand
ACCGAGAAGTACGCCCACGTCACCTACTTCTTCAACGGCCGGGAGGAGACGCCGTTCCCCGGGGAGGAGCGGATCCTGGTCCCGTCGCCCAAGGTGGCCACCTACGACCTCAAGCCCGAGATGAGCGCCCCCGAGGTGACGGAGCGGGTGGTGGCGGCCATCGACGGCGGCGCCTTCGACGCCGTGATCCTGAACTTCGCCAATCCCGACATGGTCGGGCACACGGGCGTGCTGGAGGCCGCCATCCGGGCCTGTGCCACGGTGGACCGCTGCCTCGGCCAGGTCCTGGAGGCCATCCGCCGCCAGGACGGCGCCGCCCTGGTCCTGGCCGATCACGGCAACGCCGAGATCATGGTCGACCCGGCCACCGGGGAGCCCCACACGGCCCATACCACCAGCCCCGTGCCCTGCGTGCTGGTGGACCGCAGGCGGCGGCACGTGCGGCTGCGGGACGGGATCCTGGCCGACGCGGCGCCGACGCTGCTGGAGCTCATGGGCCTCGAGCCGCCGGCGGCCATGACGGGCCGCTCGTTGATCCAGGCCGGCTAGGGAGCCCGGCGGGAGCGGCCGGAGGAGGCCAGCGGGGTCCCGCCGGCCGGCGCCCCGCTCCGGGCCGCCGGTCCAGCGAGGGGCCGGTCCAGCGAGGGAAGGAGGAGCGCACGTGAGCACCTTGATCGCAGGGGTCGAAGCCCGCCAGATCCTGGACTCCCGGGGCAATCCGACGGTGGAGGTGGACGTCTGGCTGGAGGACGGGGCCTTCGGCCGGGCGGCGGTGCCGTCGGGGGCGTCGACGGGCACCTTCGAGGCCGTGGAGCTGCGGGACGGCGGCGAGGCCTACGGGGGCAAGGGCGTCCTCAAGGCGGTGGAGAACGTGCGGGAGGTCATCGCCCCCGAGGTGGTCGGCCTTGATGCCCTCGACCAGGCCGCGGTGGACCGCACCCTGATCGAGCTGGACGGCACGCCCAACAAGGGGCGGCTGGGGGCCAACGCCATCCTGGGGGTGTCCCTGGCGGTGGCCCGGGCGGCCGCCTCCTCGGTGGGGCTGCCCCTCTACCGCTACTTGGGCGGCGTCCAGGCCCGGCTGCTGCCGGTGCCGCTGATGAACATCCTCAACGGCGGGCGGCACGCGGACAACAACGTGGACGTGCAGGAGTTCATGGTGGTCCCCGCCGGCGCGCCGGCCTTCGCCGACGCCTTGCGCATGGGGGCGGAGGTCTTCCACGCCCTGCACCGCGTCCTGAGCGAGCGGGGCCTGGCGACGGGCGTGGGCGATGAGGGCGGCTTCGCCCCCAACCTCCAGTCCAACGAGGCCGCCCTGGACGTGCTGATGGAGGCGATCCAGCGGGCGGGGTACCGGCCGGGGGAGGACGTGGCCCTGGCCATCGATGCCGCAGCCAGCGAGTGGTACCGGCCGGAGGAAGGCGTGTACGTGCTGGAGGGCCAGGGCCAGCGGCTGACCGCGGACGAGCTCATCGAGATCTACGCCCGCTGGCTCGACCGCTACCCCCTGGTCTCCCTGGAAGACGGCCTGGCGGAGGAAGACTGGGAGGGCTGGCAGCGGCTGACCCAGCGGCTGGGCTCGCGCCTGCAGCTGGTGGGCGACGACCTGTTCGTCACCAACGTGGAGCGGGTGCGCCGGGGCATCGCCGCCGGGGCGGCCAACGCCGTGCTGGTCAAGGTCAACCAGATCGGCACCCTGACGGAGACCCTGGAGACCATGGAGACGGCGGCCCGGGCGGGCTACCGCAACATCGTCTCCCACCGGTCGGGCGAGACGGAGGACGTCACCATCGCCGACCTGGCCGTGGCGACCCGGGCGGGGCAGATCAAGACGGGCGCCCCCTCCCGCTCCGAACGGGTGGCCAAGTACAACCAGCTGCTGCGGATCGAAGAGCAGCTGGGCGACAGCGCCGCCTACGCGGGCTGGGCGGCCTTCGGCCGCCGGCCCCAGGGCTAGGGCCGGGACTGGAGCCCTGGGCCGGGGTTCCGGGCCCTTCCACCGGACCGCGCCGACGCCCCTCCGATGCCACCGGTTGCCGTTGCCGGTACCGCCCGGCTGTGGTAGCATGGCACCGCATGGCCACCGCCGGCGGAGGAACCGGCCTGCCGCGGGCCCGGCGGGAGGGCGGCGGCGAGCCCGCGGCCGGAGCCCCGGGCCGGGGCGGCCGGATCCCGAGCCGCCCTGGCGGCGGGCCGAGGGCAGGGGCCCAGGACGGGCCCCGGGCCGGCCACGACGGACGAGCCGGCGGCCGGCGCAGAACGGGGTGGATGCCGTGGAGACCGTGATGCTGATCCTGCACATCCTGGCCGTGATCGGCCTGATCGCCGCCGTGATCCTGCAGTCGGGCCGCAGCGCCGGCCTGTCGGGCGCCATCGCCGGCGGCGCGGAGGCCTTCTTCGGCAAGCGGCGGGGCCTCGACGACTTCCTCAGCCGGATGACCGTGACCCTGGCGGTGGTCTTCTTCATCACCTCCTTCGTGCTGGGCTTCTTCATGGACTGAGGCGGGCAGGACCCCGCTCGGAGCGACCCGAACCCCGATCCAAGCCTAACGGGCGAGCACGGCGGGCCCGCGCCCTGGCGGCGCGGGCCCCTGCCTTTCGCCGGGGCCGGTTCGACCCCGGGATGACAAGCCGCCCGCCGGCATAGGACTTCCCTGGAGCCCGCGGCAGCAGGCGGCAGGCTGCGGGCGCGCCAAGGGAGGGGTCTTGCCGTGGCGGAGCGGGAGCTGGCCCTGCTGGCCCCTGCCGCCGGGCTGCTGGCCCTGGCGGTGGCCGTGTCCCTGGCCCGCGGGGTGGCACGGGTGGAGGCCGGCGAGGGCAAGATGGTGGAGGTCGCCCGGGCCATCCAGGAAGGCGCCATGGCCTTTCTGGCCCGGGAGTACCGGGCGCTGGTCCTCTTCGTCCTGGTGATGGCCGGCGTGCTGGCGGTGGCCGGCCGCTGGGCCCCGGGGGCCGGGTTCGGCCCGGCGGTGGCCGCCGCCTACCTGGTCGGCGCCACCGCGTCCCTGGCCGCCGGCTTCGGCGGGATGCGGGTGGCGACCACGGCCAACGTGCGCACCACCCGGATGGCCCAGCAGGGCGGCCTGCCGGCCGCCCTGGCCGTCGCCTTCAGCGGCGGGGCGGTGATGGGCCTGGCGGTGGTTGGCCTGGGGCTCCTGGGCCTGGGCCTGCTCTATCTTCTCTGGGTCGACCCGGCCCGGCCGGCCACGCTGTCGGTTCTCAACGGCTTCGCCATGGGCGCCAGTTCCGTCGCCCTTTTCGCCCGCGTCGGCGGCGGCATCTACACCAAGGCGGCGGACATGGGGGCCGACCTGGTGGGCAAGCTGGAGGCCGGCATCCCCGAGGACGACCCGCGCAACCCGGCGGTGATCGCCGACAATGTGGGCGACAATGTGGGCGATGTGGCTGGCATGGGCGCCGACCTGTTCGAGAGCTATGTCGGCTCGATCATCGCGACGATGGCCCTGGCGATCCTCATCCCGCAGATCGCCGTGGTGGGCGGCGCCGGCCTGGTGATGCTGCCGCTGCTGATCGCCGGTGCCGGCATCATCGCCTCCATCCTCGGCGTGCTGATCGTGCAGCGGGGCGGCGGCGCCAACCCCGCCCTGGCCCTGCGTATTGGTACCTTCACCTCGGGCGGGCTCACCCTGCTCTTCACCGCCGCGATCTCACTCGGCC
>DATCLH010000381.1:0-5300 GCA_036564035.1 Thermaerobacter sp. | reverse complement strand
CCACAGCCTGGGGGTGGAGGAGGCCGCCCTGACGGGCGAGTCCCGGCCGGTGGGGAAGTCGGCCGCCGCCACCTGTCCCGCCGACGCCCCCCTGGCCGAGCGGCCGACCATGGTCTATCAAGGGACGACGGTGGTCCGCGGCCGGGCCCGGGCGGTGGTGGTGGCGACGGGCATGGAGACCGAGATGGGGCGGATCGCCGGGCTGCTGGAGTCGGCCGAGACCGAGCCCACGCCCCTCCAGCAGCGGCTGGCCCACCTGGGCCGGGTCCTGGTCAGCGCCGCCCTGGCGGTCTGTGCCGTGGTGGTCGTCCTCGGGGTCGTCCAGGGCGAGCGCCTGACGGCCATGTTCCTGGCGGGGGTCAGCCTGGCCGTGGCGGCCGTCCCCGAAGGCCTGCCGGCGGTGGTCACCATCGTGCTGGCCCTGGGCGTCCAGCGCATGGTCCAGGCCAACGCCATCATCCGGCGGCTGCCCGCGGTGGAGACCCTGGGCTGCGCCACGGTGATCTGTTCCGACAAGACGGGGACCCTGACGGAGAACCGCATGACGGCCCGGCGGGCGGTCACCGCCACGGGGGTCTTCACCCGGAGCGGGGAGGGGGAACCGTGGCGGCCGGACGCCTCCCCGGCCGCCCCCGGAGCCCCGGTGGAGCCCGGCCGGGGTTCGCCGGCGGCACGTCGAGACGGGGACGGGGACCCGGCCGGGCCGGCCGCCGGGGCCAGCGCCGGGCCGAAGGCCGGGCCGGGCACCGGCCCCGATGCCGGCCCCGGCGCCGAGCTGCGCCTGCTCCTGGAGGCGGTCGCCCTCTGCAACAACGCGGTGCCCGTCTCCGCCTCCGACGACCCGACGGGGGATCCCACGGAGGTCGGCCTGGTCAAGGCGGCCTGGGCCGGCGGGATCGACGCCCGGCGCCTGCAGCGGGCCCGGCCCCGGCTGGCCGAGCACCCCTTCTCCTCCGAGCGGCGCCGCATGGCCGTGGTCTGCCGGGACGAACGCGGCCGGGCGGCCAGCTACGTCAAGGGTGCCCCGGAGGTGGTGCTGGAGCGGTGCCGGTTCCTCTGGCGGGAGGGGCGGGCCGTCCCCCTGGCGCCTGGCGACCGCCAGCGGATGGCGGACGCGGCGGCGGACATGGCGGCCCAGGCCCTGCGGGTCCTGGCGGTGGCCACGCGCCCCCTGGACCCCGGCGATGATCCCGAAGACCCGGCGGCAGCCGAGGAGGGGCTCACCCTGGTCGGGCTGATCGGCCTGATGGACCCGCCCCGGCCCGAGGTGCCGGCGGCCATCGCCCGCTGCCGCGGTGCGGGGATCCGGCCGGTGATGGTGACCGGCGATCACGCCCGCACGGCCGCGGCCATCGGCCGGGAGCTGGGCCTGCTGCGGGAGGGCGACCCGGTCCTGGAGGGCCGGGACCTGGAGGCCCTGGACGACGACCAGCTGGCCCGGCGGGTGGGGGAGGTGGCCGTCTTCGCCCGGGTAGCGCCGGAGCACAAGCTCCGCATCGTCCGGGCTCTCAAGCGCCAGGGCGAGGTGGTGGGGATGACCGGGGACGGGGTCAACGACGCCCCCGCCCTCAAGGAGGCCCACATCGGCATCGCCATGGGCCGCACCGGCACCGACGTCACCCGGGAGGCGGCGGACATGATCCTGACCGACGACAACTTCGCCTCCATCGTCGCCGCGGTGGAGCAGGGCCGGGCCATCTACGACAACATCCGCAAGTTCATCCGCTACCTCCTGGCATGCAACACCGGGGAGATCCTGGTGATGTTCCTGGCCCTCCTGGCGGGCCTGCCCCTTCCCCTGCGGCCCATCCACATCCTGCTGGTCAACCTGGTGACCGACGGGCTGCCGGCGGTGGCCCTGGGGCTGGAGCCGGCCGAACCCGACGTGATGAACCGGCCGCCCCGGCGCCCCAAGGAGAGCCTGTTCGCCGGCGGCCTGGGACGGCGCATCGTGGTGCGGGGGATCGTCATCGGCCTCACCACCTTGCTGCTGTTCGTCCTGGGATCGGCGGGCGGCGACCTGGAGCGGGGCCGGACCATGGCCCTGGCGGGGCTGGTGCTCAGCCAGATGCTCCACGTCTTCGACTGCCGCTCCGAACGGCGGTCGGCCTTCGACGTGCCCCTGGCGGCCAACCCCTCCCTGGCGGCCGCCGTTGCCTCCTCGGTGGCCGTCCTGCTGGCCGTGATCTACTGGGCGCCGCTGGCCCGCTACTTCTACACGGTGCCCCTGCGTCCCGGGGACTGGGTGATGGTGCTGGGCGGGGTCCTGCTGCCCTGGGTGGCCCTCCTGGTGCGGCGGGCACTGGCCGGCGGGCAGCCCCGGCCGGCGGTGGCCGGTTCGTCCGGGAACTGAGGGCCCCGATGCCGCCGGGGCCGGCCGGAGGGACGGGGACGACGCAGAACCAGAGTATGCTAACATGAGATGGGCGCGACCGCGCCGCGGCCCCGGCCCCTGGTTGCCGGGGCCGCGGGCCATCGGAAGCCGCCGGGGGTCCGGCAAGGCCTCGGGTCCACCCGGCCGCGGGTCTCCCGTCCTGGCCGTCGCGGCAGGGCGGGACCGCGGGTGGCGGCTTCCGCGGCCCATGAGGCGGCCGCCTTTTTCTTTCGGTCGGAGGAGGTGGCCCTCTTGACGGCGGGCCGGGCCATCCGCTTGACGAAGATGCACGGCCTGGGCAACAACTACCTGTTCCTCGACGGGCTGGCCGACCCGGTTCCACCGGAAGAGGAGCTTCCGGCCCTGGCCCGGGCGGTCAGCGACCGCAACTTCGGCATCGGCAGCGACGGGCTGATCCTGGTCCTGCCGCCCCGGGAGCCCGGCGCCCAGTTCCGCATGCGGATCTTCAACGCCGACGGCTCCGAGGGGGAGATGTGCGGCAACGGCATCCGTTGCCTGGCCCGGCTGGTCTTCGACCGGGGCTACACCCGGGCGACGGAGTTCGTCGTCGAGACCGGGGCGGGGCCGATCCGGCCGCGGCTCCACCTGGACGGCGGGCAGGTGACGGGGGTCACGGTGGACATGGGCGCGCCCCGGCTGGAACGGGGGGCGATTCCCATGACGGGCCCCGCCGGCGAGCGGGCCGTCGAGGTGCCCCTGGAGGTGGAGGCGCCGGAAGGCCGGCGGACCTACACGGTGACGGCCCTGTCCATGGGCAACCCCCACTGCGTGGTCTTCGTGGAGGACGCCGCCGCCGTGGACCTGGAGCGGCTGGGGCCCGCCTTCGAGCACCATCCCGCCTTCCCCCAGCGGGTCAACACCCACTTCGCCCAGGTCCTGGGGCCCGAGCGGGTGCGGGTCCGGGTGTGGGAGCGGGGTTCTGGCCCGACCCTGGCCTGTGGAACCGGCGCCTGCGCGGTGGCCGTGGCCGGCGCGGTGACGGGGCGGACGGGCCGCCACGTCACCGTGGAACTGCCCGGCGGCCCGCTGGACATCCGCTGGGCGGAGGACGGGCACGTGTACATGACGGGGCCTGCGGCGTACATCGCCGACGTCGTCTTCGATCCCCACTGAGCGCGAGCAGCGACAGGAGGTCGAACCCATGGTCCAACCGGCACGGCGGCTGGAGCGCATCCCGCCCTACCTCTTCGCCGAGCTCGACCAGATGCAGGCGGAGGCGGCGGCCCGCGGCGTCGACGTGATCAGCCTGGGCATCGGCGACCCGGACCAGCCCACGCCGCCCCACATCGTCGAGGCCCTGCAGCGGGCGGCGGCCGATCCCGCCAACCACCCTTACCCCAGCTATGCCGGCTCCCGGCGGTTCCGCCAGGCGGTGGCCCGCTGGTTCGAGGGCCGCTTCGGCGTCCGCCTCGACCCCGAAGGCGAGGTGCTGGCGCTCATCGGGTCGAAGGAAGGCCTGGCCCATGTGATCTGGGCCTACGTGGACCCGGGCGACGTGGTGCTGGTGCCCGATCCGGGGTACCCGGTCTACAAGGCCCACACCTTGCTGGCCGGCGGCGAGCCCTACGTCCTTCCCCTGCGGGAGGACCGGGGCTGGCTCCCCGACCTGGACCAGGTGCCTGCAGACGTGGCGCGCCGCGCCAAGCTGCTGTTCCTCAACTACCCCAACAACCCGACGGGAGCCGTGGCGACACCGGAGTTCTACCGCCAGGTGGTGGAGTTCGCCCGCACCCATGACGTGCTGGTCATCCAGGATGCCGCCTACACCGAGGTGGGCGAGCCCGGGTACCGGGCCCCCAGCATCCTCCAGACCGAGGGGGCGCGGGACGTCGCCCTGGAGTTCCACAGCCTCTCCAAGCCCTTCAACATGACGGGGTGGCGCATCGGCTTCGCCGTCGGCCGGGCCGATCTGCTGCGGCCCCTGGCGACCCTGAAGACCAACACCGACTCGGGCCAGTTCAACGCGATCCAGGAGGCGGCCATCGTCGCCCTGGAACAGACACCGCCCGCCTGGTTCGAGCGCCTGGCCCGGCTTTACGAGGACCGCAAGCAGAAGGTGCTGGCCACCCTGGCCCAGGTGGGGATCGCCGCCTCGCGGCCCCGGGCCACCTTCTACATCTGGGCCCGGGTGCCGGAGCGCTTCGGCAGCGACGGCGACTTCGCCGCCTTCCTTTTGCGGGAGGCCGGGGTCGTCGTCTCCCCCGGGTCCGCCTACGGCGACCACGGGGCGGGCTACTTCCGCATCTCCCTGACGGTGCCCGATCACCGGCTGGACGAGGCGATGGAGCGGCTGCGCCGGGTGCTGGCCTGAGGCGCGGCTTCATGGGGCGCCCGGGCTGGGACCGGGCGGCGGAGGAGGCGGTGGGGTACGGCCATGGGGGGAGCCGCCGGAGAGGCTCCGGAGCCCGGGTCGCGGCAGCCGGCGCCGGGGCGTGCCCCCGGGCCGCCGGGACAGCCCGGGCGGCCGGTTCGTTCCGTCCGGCCCGTGCGGGTGGAGGCCTGGCTGGCCTCGGGCCGGTTGAAGGCGACCTGGGAGGGGACCCTGCTGGAGGGACCCGGCTGGTGGGCCGTGGCCGCCGTGTGGTCCCGCGGGCCGGTGGCGGCCGGGCCCCTGACCTTCTCCCCGGGAGACCGGCTGCTGGAAGTCTACTTCGCCGGGCGCTGGTACAACGTCTTCCGGGTCGCCGGGCCCGGGGCCGGTGCATCCGGCGGGGGGCTGGCGGCCCCGCCCCGCCCGCCGGGACGCCCGGCCGGCGCGGGCGGGGCGGTCCCGTACCGGCTGAAGGGTTACTACCTCAACCTGTCGACGCCGGCCCGGCTGGTGCGGGAGGGCGGCGAGGGCGGTGGGCCGGCCCGCCTGGTCTACGTGGACGGCGTGCTGGATGCGGTGGTGCTCCCCGGCGGG
>DATCLH010000380.1:0-3445 GCA_036564035.1 Thermaerobacter sp. | reverse complement strand
GGCTATAGGTGACACCGATCCAAACACGGGTTCAGTTTCGGCCCAGGCCGGAACCGCGAAACTATATGTTGTTGGTTCGGGTGCGGGAATCAGTGTAATTTCTCAGGCAGATGCTGATGCGGCTGTTACGGCTCTGGATTCAGCGATTGACCGGGTGTCCTCGCAGCGTGCCCAACTCGGCGCCGTCCAGAACCGCCTCGAGCACACCATCGCCAACCTGGGCGTCGCGGTGGAGAACCTGCAGGCGGCCGAATCCCGCATCCGCGACGTCGACATGGCCCTGGAGATGGCCAACTTCACCCGCAACCAGATCCTGCTGCAGTCCGGCACGGCGATGCTGGCGCAGGCCAACGCCATGCCGCAGGCGGTGCTGCAGCTGCTGGGAGGCTGATGGCGCATCCTTGGCGGCTTGAGGCCTTCCCCCAGGCACCCCGATCCCCCACGGGGACTCGAGCCGACCGCCAAGGGTATCCTGCATCCCCCCAACGTGGTCCGCGGTGGATCCCCCTCCCCCGGACCGGAGCGGAGCGCGGAACCCCGGGCCGGCCGTCGTCGCGACGGCCGGCCCGCCCCTTTGTTTGGGGCCAAACAGCCCGGCCGCGTGCCACCGCCGCGGTTTCGGTGCTGCAACCCGGGACCGCGTTTTAGGACCCGGGTACCGTTAACAACCGCCGCCCTGCAACCGATATGACGGGCGAGTGTGCAGGGGCCGGCCCCCTTCCAGCCGGGGTGCCGGTCCCCGATCAGGAGATGAACGATCGGCCATGATCGCACCGGACTCCTTGCCGGCCGCCCGCATCCATGCTGTCTTGCCCGGCGGCGGGCCGCCCCTGCTTCCGCCAGCTGCCACGCCGGTGCCCCCTGGGAGAATGCCCCCGGAATCGGCCGGGCCGGCTGCGGTTGGTGCACCGGGAACCGGCGGTGAGGTCGCGGCCCGCTCCCCCGGTGCGCCGGGATCGCCGGCGGCCGGTTCCTCCGGACCGGCCGGGCCGACCCGTCTGGAGCCGTGGATGCCGCCCTTGCAGGAGCTGCCGCGGGAGCCCTTCCCCTACCGGCTGCGGTTCCACGTCGACGACGCCAGCGGCCGCCTGGTGGTCGAGGTGATCGACCGGGACACGGGGGAGACCGTGCGGCAGGTTCCTCCGGAGCATGTGTTGCAGATCGCCCAGTACCTGGAGACGCTGGCGGGCCGGTTGCTGGACGACCGCGGCTGAGGGGCGGTGGCCGGACGGGCGGGACCGGCGGAAGCGAAGGAGGCGAACCCCATGCGGATCAGCGGTTTGGCCAGCAACCTGGACTGGGAGAGCCTGGTCGACCAGCTGATGCAGATCGAGCGGCGGCCCCTGCTGCTCCTCGAACGGCGCAAGTTGGAGATCGAGACGGAGCGCAACGCGTGGAGCGACATCCGCTCCCGCCTGGACAACCTGCAGGACCGCATCGCCGGGGTGCTGGCCAGCGACCTGTTCGACCGGGTCCGGGCCACCAGCAGCGACGAGGCCCGGGTCACCGTCGAGGCCGGCAGCGCGGCGACCCCCGGGCAGTACACGATCGAGGTCCAGCAGCTGGCCACCGCCCACGCCATCGCCACCGCCGACCCCAGCATCACCGCCGACCCGGCGGCGCCCCTCAACCAGAGCGGCACCTTCCGCATCACCGTCGGCGCCACCAGCTTCGACGTGACGGTGGACGCCGGCGATTCCCTCAACGCCATCCGGGACAAGATCAACGCCGCGGTCCAGGCGGCGGTGGCCGCGGACCCGGCGGCGGAAGCCGATGCCGTGCGGGCCGAGGTGATCGGCACCCACCTGGTGATCACCCGGACCCATACCGGCCAGGGTGCCATCGACATCAGCGACGTCAGCGGGACGGTGGCCCAGTCCCTGACCCTGATCGATGCGGCGGGCGCCGAACGAAACGTCCTGACCACCGGCCAGGATGCCCGGTTCACCGTCAACGGCCTCGCCTTCACCCGCTCGTCCAACACGGTGAGCGACGTCATCCAGGGGGTCACCCTGGAGCTGCACCAGGCCGCCCCCGGCCAGGCCGTCACGGTCACCGTCGCCTGGGACGACGACGCCGTGGTGGACGCGGTGAAGAAGTTCATCGACCAGTACAACAGCGCTCTGTCCTTCATGGCCCAGCAGCAGGACTACCAGGACCCCTCCGGCGGCAAGCTGGGCGGCGATGTCCTGCTGGCCTCCTTGCGGGATGCGTTGCGGCGGATGGTGGCCGACCCCGTGGCGGCGCTGGCCGGTTCCACCGGCCTGGATCGGCTGTCGGCCGTGGGGATCACCACCCAGGACAAATCCGGCACCCTGGTCCTGGACGAACAAGCCCTGCGGGACGCCCTGGCCCGCGACCGGGCGGGCGTCCAGCGGCTGCTGGCCGGCGACCCCGACCCCGCGTCGACCGCCGACGACGGCGTTTTCGTGCGGCTCCAGGAGGCGGTGGACGGGTGGCTGGAGAGCAACACGGGCCTTTTGGACCGGCGCATCGACTCCCTGGATGACCGGGCCCGGGACTACGCCGAGCAGATGGAGCGGATGGAGTACCGCCTCAAGTTGCGCGAGCAGAACCTGACCCGGCAGTTCGAGGCGCTGGAGACCCTGCTGTCGACCCTGCAATCCCAGGAGCAGTGGCTGATCCAGCAGGTCAACCAGCTGGCCGCTTTGCGGCCCCAGCGCGGGTGAGTAGGGGTTGACGGGGAGGGGAGAGCCCATGGAGCCGCGGGAGGGGACGGCTCGACCGGTGGCGGCCGGTCACGGCGGTGGCGGAGCGTGGGGCGGGGCCCCCCGGCGGGCGGTGGCCCACCCGACCCGGTCCTACCTGGCCACCCGGGTGCTGACGGCGCCGCCCCAGGTCCTGGTCCTGATGCTGATGGACGGGGTGCTCCGGGAGGTGGCCCGGGCGCTGCAGGTCGACCTCAAGGCGCCGGGCGGCCGGGAGCGCCTCCACCGGGCCCTGACCCGGGCCCAGGACTTCCTGCGGGAGCTGATCCTGGCCCTGGACCACGCCCGGGGCGGCGAGCTGGCGGGTCGCCTGGCCGCCCTTTACCTGTTCTGTCAGGAGCGGCTGGTGGAGGCCAACGTCAAGGCGAACCCGCGGCTGGCCGGGGACGTGGTCCGGGTGCTGGCGCCCATCCGGGAGGCCTGGGCCGCCCTGTGCGCCGGCGGCGCCGGTACCAGCGGAGGAGCCGGCGGGGGCGGAGGAACCGGCCCTGCCGGGGTACCCGTTACGGGCGAGGGGGCAGGCCCCGGTGGCCAGTTCAGCCGTGGCGGTCCCGCGGGCGGGGAGGTGCGGCCGTGAGCGAGACGGACCTCTGGGAGCTGGTCGTCGAGACCCGCAAGGACTTGGATCGCTGGATCGAGCGGGGCCGGCGGGCCCAGGCCGCCGCGGGCCGGGGGGACTGGGAGACGGCCCGGGCCGAGCTGGAGGCCCGCCGCTT
>DATCLH010000379.1:0-9587 GCA_036564035.1 Thermaerobacter sp. | reverse complement strand
ACCGCCCCGGTGCTGCCGGCGGAGACGAAGGCATCGGCCTCTCCGTCCCGGACCAGGCGCATCCCCACGGCGATGGAGGAGTCCTGCTTGCGCCGCAGGGCCGCCACCGGCGCGTCCTCGGCCTCGATCACCTGGGAGGCGTGGACGATCCGGCCCGGCGGCGGCGATCCGGCCCCCTGCCGGTGGAGCTCCGCCGCCACCCGATCCTGGGGTCCGACCCAGAGGATGTCCACCGGCCAGCGGCGTGCCGCCTCAAACCCCGCGGCCACCGGGACGGCTGGCGCCCCGTCGCCGCCCATGGCGTCGACGGCGATCCGCCAGCGGCGGGCCGTGCCGGGTTCGATCCCCGTCATGGTCGTCCCTCCCCGGGTGCCGGGACCGGCGCCGCGGCCGGTTCGTCCGCCAGCACCTGCACGACGAACTTGCCGCGGAAGATCACGTCGTCGCCGGCCCGAGTCTGCACCAGCACCACGGGCGCGCCGTCCCGCCGGTGGCGCAGCACCACGGCCTTGGCCACCAGGCGCTGGCCCACCTGGACGGGCTTCTTGTACTTGACGTTGGCCACCGAGGTGAAGGCTAGCTCGGCGTCGACCACGGCCAGGGCCAGGGAGTCGGCCTGGGCCAGGATGTACTGGCTCCGCACCATCCGGGTCCGGGCGAAGGCCATCTCGGGGATCGTCTGGAGGATGGAGATGCCGAAGCGGCCGAGCTCCAGGTCGACCAGCTCACCGACGATCTCCCGCAGGGGAAGGGCGCGCACCCGCCCGTGGACCCGCTCCGCCACGGCCCGGACCCGCTCCCGGACGGCCGGGATGCCGAGGCGCATCCGGTCCAGCCGGATGGTGGCCACGCTGACGTGGAAGCGCTCGGCCAGCTCTTCGTCGGTGAGGAAGGGGTTCTCCTGCAGGAGCTGCACCAGGCGGGCCTGGCGGGTGGCCCGGGAGTCGCGACCGTCCCGTGGCGGCAAAGGCCCATCCGTCCCGGTCCGACTCGGCGACGGGCTGGGGAGCGACGGGCTCGGCGTCCCTGGCTCGCCCCTGCCGGCCCCGGTCCCGGCCACGGTCCGCGGATGGGCCACCGGAAGAGGATGCTCGAAACTTGTCACCTGGTGATAACCCCCGGTCATAACAGCTGCCCTTAGGACCCGACCAAAACTAACGCCAGTATACGCGAGCCCGGTGCCCGTGCCAAGCCGGGAAAAGCCTTCCAGGCAGGCCGGACCGGCGGGAGGAACCGGCCCTCGGGGCCCACAGGCCGCCGACTCGTGGCCCCAAGGGCGCCCTCAAGCCCGAAGGGCGCCCTAAAGGAAAGCCCAAAGGAAAGAGGCCGGACGGGGCTCCCTTGGCCCCGTCCGGCCTCCCCGGTTCTCGCCAACCCTCGCTGACGCCGCCGCAGGACCCCGACTCGCCACAACGGACCTCGCCCGCGCTGCGCCCTCGTTCCCACCGACGGGTGCGCAGCGCAGCCGCCGCTGTCACGTCCCCTGCAACACCGGCCCATGGAACACCGGACCGGCCCATGCATCACCGGCCGATGCGACGGCGCCGCCCCGGAAGCATGCCCCCCAGGGCGGCGACGTCATGGTGTCGCGATTCCGTCGCGATGTGTCGCAATGGCCAAAGGCGGCCCGACCAACCCGGCCCGCCGCGATGCCGGATCGCCGCCCCGCCTCAGGCCTCCTTCTGCACCGCCACCCGCCCATCGTAGTAGCCGCAGTTGGGGCACACCCGGTGCGGCCGCTTCGGCTGATGGCACTGCGGGCACTCCACCACCGCCGGCGCCGACAGCTTCCAGTGGGTCCGCCGCTTGTCCCGGCGGGCCTTGGACGTCTTATGCTTCGGAACCGCCATGGTCCGCTTCCTCCCCCTTGGCGTGCTCGCGCAACCACTGGTCCAGGGCCGCCAGCCGGGGGTCCAACGCCTCCTCCCGGCAGTCGCAAGGCCCTTCGTTCAGGTTCTTGCCGCAGCGAGGACACAGGCCCTGGCAGCCCAGCCGGCAAAGCTGCTTGGCAGGCACCGCCAGGATCAGGTTCTGCCGGATGCCCTCCCGCAGGTCGACGTGGTGGTCGTCATAGTAGGCGACCCGCGTCTCGCCCGCGTCGTCGGGATCCTCGTCCGCGCCGGCACCGGCCGGCCGCGGGCGGAATTCCTCCTCGTACCGCGCGTGCAACTCCGTCTCGAAGGCGTCCAGGCACCGGTCACAGGTGAGCCGCGCCCGGGCGGCCAGGTCCGCTTCCAGCCAAATGCGGCCCTCGCCGGTGTGGGTGAGCCGGTACTTCAGCCGGATCGGTCCCTTGGCGGCGATGTCCCCGCCCGGCACGGGGATGGGATCGATGGGCGCCACCACCGTGCCCGAGGACTGCAACCCGCGCTGGCGGGTCAACGGCTCGATGTCGATGACCAGCGGATCGGCCATGTTCGCACGTCCCTCGCTACGCAACGGGATCATTATAGAAAGGCTCGCCAGGGGTGTCAAAAGCCCCGGCGGACGAACCGGCCGGCCGACGCGGCCCGGCGGAGGGGCCGAGGCCGGACGGTCCGTTCCGGCGGAAGAGAGCGGGGCCAGACGGTGAAGGCCCGCCCGCAGGGACCGGCCCGGGCCCCCGGCCGCAACCGCCGGTGCCGGCGTCCGGCCGGCCGAGGCGGCTGCCGGCCCTGCTCTCCGGTCACGGGCAGGGGGCGCCCCGGCCGCCGTGCTCGCACAGCCACCGGACGGCCTCCCCGAGGCTTCGCACACGCACGACCATGGGACCCCCGCCGCCCGCGCCGTCGCCGGGCGCGGCTGCGGGGACGAACAAGATGTCCAGGCCCTCTTGGGCGGCGGCCAGGCGCTTCAGCTCCACACCTTCCACGGGCCCCACCGCCCCGTGTGGGGTTAGGGTACCCGTGGCCGCGACCCGCAGCCCGCCCGCCAGGTCACCGGGCGCCAGGGCGTCCACCGCGGCCAGGCCTAGCGCCAGGCCGCCCGAGGGGCCGGCCACGTCGGACGGCAGGACGAAGTCGACGGAAGGAGCGGGCCGGATCCCCAGGAGGGCGGCGGCCGCCTCGCCGGCGGCCGCCTTGCTGGCCGCCAGGGCCGCCCGCTGGGCAGCCACCACCTGATCCAGATTCTCCCCCCCCAGGGCGGCCCTGGCCACCAGCGCCCGCCGCGGATCCCGCAGGGCCGTCCAGGCGTCGCCCAGCCGGGCCGGTCGGGCGGCCACGGTGACCAACCAGAAGGACGTCTCCACCAGATGGGACCCGGCCGGTCCGGCCACCCGCACCGGCACGGGAAGAGCCACGCCCGGCTCCACCAGCAGCCAGGGCACGGGGAGGCGCGCGGCCCCGAGCCCCGCGGCGGCGGCGAGGACCAGGGCCAGGATGAAGGCCGCCGGGCCCCGCCACGCCACCGGCCATGGCATCCCGGCCCCACGGCCACCGCGGCCGGGATCGGTGGCGGCGCCCCGGCTCCGGTCCCGCGGGCCCCCTTCGCCCGCCGACGATCGCCCTTCTGTGCCCCCGTTCCCCGCCATCGGGGCTTTCCACCTCCCCGGCCGGGAGACCTGGATCCGGCGCGGTGCCCTTCGCCCTGCCGCCCGGTATACCGGGACCGGGCCGTCCATATACATGCTGGTGCGCCCCACCACCGGGCATGCGAGGGCCGCTGCTAGGCCGGTCCCCTCACCGTCCCGTCGGCCGGGCGCCCGGTCTGGCCGCTCCGGGATGGCTGGCCGGTGGGCGGTGGCCCGGGCAAAGGCCGGGCGGTACCGATCCGTCGGTGCGTCGCCGGCAGCCTTCAGCCCCGGCGCCGGCTGCCCGCTGCAAGGGGGCCGGCCGGCACCGGCCGGTGGCCGAACGGTACGCGCCCGATGTCCCGGATGGGGCCGGTTCGCTACGGGGGAGTGCCCGTGCGCGAGTCACCCCTCACCCATCTTCTGGTGACGGCCGTCGTCGGCCTGGTGGTCGCCATGGTCGTCTACCCCGAGACGGCCTTCTCCGCCGCCGTCGCCGGCCTCAAGGTCTGGTGGGACGTGGTCTTTCCCGCCCTGCTCCCCTTCTTCATCGGGGCCCAGATCCTGATGGCCCTGGGCGTGGTCCACTTCATGGGCGTGCTGATGGAGCCCCTGATGCGCCCGCTGTTCAACGTCCCCGGCGCCGGCGCCTTCGTCGTGGCCGTCGGCCTGGCCAGCGGCTATCCCCTGGGCGCGGTCATCACCACGCGGATGCGCAAGCAGGGGCTGCTCAGCAAGACCGAGGCCGAGCGCCTCATGAGCTTCAGCAACACCGCCGACCCGCTGTTCATGGCCGGCGCCGTGGCCGTGGGCATGTTCGGCACCGCCGCCGTGGGCGGGCCGATCATGGCGGGCCACTACCTGGGCGCCCTGGCGACCGGGCTGGTCCTGCGCTTCTGGCGCAGCGGCGCCGACCGCAGCGAAACCTTAGGCGAGCAAGACGGCTGGCTACTGGCCCGGGCCTGGCGGGCCATGGTCGACGCCCGGCGCCAGGACGGCCGCCCCTTCGGCCAGGTCCTGGGCGATTCGGTGCGCGACTCCATCAACACCCTGCTGCTGGTCGGCGGGCTGATCATCCTGATGTCGGTGGTCATCCAGGTGCTCGACCGGGCGGGCATCCTGGCGGCCGTCGGCGGCCTGTTCCTCCTGGTCCTGCACCCGCTGGGCCTGGATCCATCCCTGACCCGGTCCCTGATCAGCGGCCTCTTCGAGCTCACCCTGGGCACCCAGGCGGCGGCCCAGGCGCCGGCCCCGCTGTTCGACCGCCTGGTGATCGCCGGCGCCGTCATCGCCTGGAGCGGGCTCTCGGTGCACGCTCAGGTGGCGGCGATCATCCAGGGCACCGACCTGAGCATCGGGCCCTACATCGCGGCCCGGGTGTTCCATGCGGTGGCCGCCGGCGCCTTCACCGCCCTCTGGCTGGCCTGGTTCCCCGTGGCCGCCCCGACCTTCCTGCCGGCCCTGGCCTGGGCCGCCACGGGGCCGGGGGCCTGGCTGGCGCGGCTCCTTTCGGGCACCGTGCACTTCGTCGTGGCGGTGGGCGGGCTGGCGGCCCTAGCGGCGGTCACCCAGCTGTTGCGGGCCCGCCCCGCGTCGAGCGCCCGGTAGGTTCAGTCCGGTCGGGACGAACCGGCCGTTCCGGTCCCGGCCCGGGCGCCGGCGCCGGCGTCCCGGTGGGCCGCTCCGGTCCCGGCCCGGCCACCCCGCTTCAATCGGCGTCCTCCGCCTCCCACGGTTCCGAGCCGGGCCCGCCGGGGCCCGGCTCGTCGTCCTGGGCGGAGGCCGCCTCCCGGGCGGCCGCTGCGGCCTGGCCCGGCGCGGCGCCCGCCGCCCGCAGGATCGCCTGCAGCTCCTGCCGCCCCTCGCTGACGGCCGCCAGGGCCTTGCGCAGGATGCCCTCCAGCCGGTCCAGCACGTCGGCGGCGTAGGCGTTGGCCGAGGCCCGGACCTCCCGGGAGCGGGCCTCGGCCTGGGCCAGCAGCCGCCGGGCCTGTTCCTCCGCCTTGCGGGTGATCTCCGAATCGCGGGCCATGCGCTCCACGTAGCCGCTGGCCTGCTTGACCATCGCCTCCGCCTCGGCCCGGGCCTGCTCCAGCAGCCGGTCCCGGTCGGCCAGGAGCCGCCGGGCGCGGTCGATCTCCTCCGGCACCAGGCGGCGCAGGTGGTCGAGGAACGAGTAGACGTCGTCCTCGTCCAGGATCACCTTGCCCGTCAGGGGCACCCGGCTGGCGTGGTGGACGAACTGCTCGAAGTCCCGGATCAGCACGTACAGGTCGCGTTCCGGGGCGGGCTCGTGCTCGGCCACCGTCATCGCCTCCTCCGCTCAGCCGCCCGGGCCGCCAGGGCGGGGCGGACGGGCTCCGGCACCAGGCCGGCCGGGTCCACCCCGTAACGGGCCAGCTCCTTGACGATGCTGGAACTCAGGTAGGCGTTCTCGGGCCGGGTCATCATGAACAGGGTCTCCAGCTCCCCGGCCAGGTGCTTGTTGATCTGCGCCATCTGGAACTCGTACTCGAAGTCGGAGACGGCACGCAGGCCCTTGATGATGACCCGGGCCCCCTTCTGGCGGGCGTACTCCACCAGGAGGCCGTCATAGGCGTCGACGGTGACGTTGGGCAGATGGGCCGTGGCCCGGCGCGCCAGTTCCACCCGTTCCTCCGGGGTGAACCAGGGCTGCTTGGACGAGTTGACGAAGACCGTCACCAGCACCTGGTCGAACAGCCGGCTGGCCCGCTCGATGATGTCCAGATGCCCGTTGGTGATCGGGTCGAAGCTCCCCGGACAAAGGGCGATGGTCATGGGACTCTCCTTTCCACCGCGGGCGCCAGGTAGAGGCTGAGGGCCGTATCACCGTACCGGCGGGGCGCCTGGCGCTCCAGCCCCGCGGCCTGCTCGGGCAGGGCCTCGCGGGGATCGTGTTCGACCACCAGCCAGCCGCCCGGAGCCAGAAGGCCGCCTTCGGCCACGGCGTCCACCACCCGGGCGGCGAGGCCCTGACGATAAGGCGGGTCGGCCAGGATCAGGTCGAACACCCGCGAACCGCCCGCAAGTTTCGCAACGGCGGCGAAGACATCCTGCCGCCACACGGCGGCCTCCCCGGTGCCCGCACCCACGGTGCGCAGGTTCTCCCGCAAGACGGCCACCACCCGCGGGTCCGCCTCCACGCAGAGGACCGAACGGGCTCCCCGGCTCAGGGCCTCGATGGCCAGGCTGCCCGTGCCTGCAAACAGGTCGAGCACCCGGGCTCCTTCCACGGCCGGCCCCAGGATGTTGAACAAGGCCTGGCGCACCCGGTCCGTCGTGGGACGAACCTGCCGCCCCGCCGGTACCTTGAGCCGCCTGCCCCGCCACCGGCCTCCCGTCACCCGCACCGCCGGGCCTCCCTGAAATTACCACGGGCGGGCCCCCGTCGCCCACGCATAGGGGCCGCCCGGCTCCTCCATATTATCGACTGCAAGAGCTGCGGAGGCCAATCCGTCACGGATCCTCCCCAAGGCTCTTCCTCCGGTTTCTCCTCTCCCGGCAAGCGGCGGGGACGCGCCAGCGCCCCGCCGTTTGCTTTGTGCCGGGACCGGTGCGGGCGCCGCGGGACACCGGCTACGTTGCCACCCACACCACCGTGGAACGGGCCAGGGCCGGGGGCGGGTGCCGCTGGGATCCCCCGCCCCCCAAACCCCGACCTCCGCTCCTGTGCTTGCCGGTGAATCGCCGGGGCCGCCCTGTCCGTAGATGACGGTGCCTCAGCGCTGCCAGGCGCCGGTCGGCTGCAGCGCCCCGGGCGCCGCCGCGCCGGCGTAGCCGCCGGGGAAGCCCTGGGCGACCTGACGGGCCATGTCCACCGGCGCCGAGGGCACCGCGTACCAGTTCCGCTGCTGGAGGTACTGGAAGAGCTCGAAGGCCATCTCGGCGTGATCGCGGGCCACATCCAGCAGGGTCCGGCGCACCTCGGGGTGGGCCGCTTCCAGGGCCATCCAGGTGGCCGTCAGGCACGCGTGCTTGTTCATCTCCAGGCAACCCACGGCCAGGGCCCGGTCGCTCACCCGCTGGCCCTGGGGCGCCGCCGGCCGGTAGGGTTCGAAGTTCCCGAACCCCTGGGTGTAGTTGCCGTTCCGCCAGGTGGCGTCGCCGTGGTAGTGGCCGGCGGGAGGCTGGCCGGCCCCCTGCCCCCGGGCCCGGTCCAGCATCCACTGCAGCTGGCCGTAGTGGCGCCGGTACACCTGGCCGTGCCGCTGCAGGATCTGGCGCAGCTGGTCGTCCTGGCACATGGCCTGTTCGGCTTCGGCCTTTTCGATCATCGCCGCGTGGGCGTTCAGGAGCTCGGGCAGGTTGAGCAGTTCCTTCTGGCTCAGCATGGAACCATCCCTCCGTGGACGGGAGCTGTGATCGTGATTCGAGCGACGGTTATGATGCGGGGCTCATCCCCTCCCGGGGCGGGAAGGAACTGCGCACCCGGCTCCACGGCCCCAAGGGGATGAGCGGGCTCCCACCCCCTTCCCCCCGGCCGCCGGCCCGCTCCCGTTCGCCAGGCCCATTGGGCCGCGAACCGGCCGGCGCGGGCGGCGGGGACGAGGCGGCCACACCATCCCGGCCCACCAGGGCGCCGAAGGCTGCGCCGGAGGGAACCGTCCCATCCCGCGCGGCACCTGCCGTCGCCCATGCGGTCCCGGAAGGTCGGACCCGGCCTTGCCCGTCCGTCCCGGACCCTGCCATCCCCGCTCCGCCGGCGTCCGCCTGCGCCGGCCCCCGCCGCTCGCCCGGGTGCTTTCCCGCAGCTCTCCCGGGCGCCGCGGGCGCCGCGGCCCCGGACCGGCGCGCCGGTTCGTCCCCCACACCGGGCACCGGCTGCAGCAGGACGTCCTGCCGGAGGAACACCACCACCAGGGCGAGGACGGCCACCACCGCGGCCGCGCTCCCCAGGTACATGGCCCCCCGGCCCAGGGGCAGGAGCAGGCCGAAGGCCGGCGGCCCCAGGGCGGCGCCGAAGAAGCGGACGGTGCCGTAGAGGGCGGTGACGCCGCCCCGCTCCGCCGATTCCACCGAACTGGTGATCAGGGTGTTGAGGGCCGGCAGGGCCAGGCCGTAGCCCAGCCCCATCCCGCTGATGGCCACCACCATCGGCACCAGCTGGCGCGTCAGGAACAGGGCGGCGGTGCCGGCGGCCAGGATGGCCAGCCCCGTCACCACCACCGCCTTGAGGTACCGGGCCAGCCGCTCCTGGAGGACGATGCCGCTGAGGTAGGCGGTCACGGTGGCCACCGCCACCGGGATCGCCACCACCAGGCCCTTGACGAAGCCCCGGATGCCGAAGGGCCGTTCCAACAGGTCGGAGTAGACGCTGAGCAGGCCGAAGAGCATGAACAGGGCGGTGAAGCCGGCCAGGAAGGAGACGGCCAGCGACACGCCCTTGGCCTGGAAGATCCGCCCCATGCGGCGCAGGTACGGTCCCGGCGCCGGCGCCTCCGCCTCCCGCCGGGGTTCCGGCACCAGGAGCCACAGGCCCAGGGCCGACAGGGCGGCCAGGGCCGGGTAGGCGAAGAAGGGCACGTACCAGGCCACCATGGCGAGGGCCGATCCCAGGATCGGGCTGGCGATCTTGCCGAGACCGTTGCTGGCCTCCATGATGCCCATGGCTCGGGTGCGGGCTCCGCCCTTGAACATGTCGCCGGCCGCCGCCAGGGCGACCTGGTACATCCCCCCCGCAGAAAGACCCTGGAGGACGCGCCCGGCCAGGATCCACCCATAGGGGTCGCGGGTGAACAGGGGCGCCAGGCCCGCCAGCAGCCCCCCCAGGCCAAAGCCCAGAAGGCCGGGGATCATCACCGGCTTGCGCCCCCAGCGGTCGGAGAGATAGCCGCCGATGGGGATGAACAGGCCCGCCGGCACCGAGAAGGCCGTGATGATCAGGCCGATCTGGAACAGGGTCCGGTCCATGGCCGCCCGCATCATCGGCAACACGGGGATCAGCATCGAGTTGCTGAGGACCATGACGAAGGGGACGCTGCACAGGACCGCAAAGGGCAATCCCAGTCGCTTCCGCACCGGTCCACCTCCCTTCCCCCGGCACGTTCTCCCGGCGACGGCCCCGGCGCGCGGAGCC
>DATCLH010000378.1:0-3512 GCA_036564035.1 Thermaerobacter sp. | reverse complement strand
GCGGCGATGCGGTCGCCCTTCACGTCGCTGGCGATGGTGCCGTAGGCCGTGGGCGTGAGGGAGCCCGGCGGGATGTCCAGCGTCTCCACCAGCTCGCACTCGGGCGGCAGGATGCTGGACACCTTGATCAGGTTGAGGTTGCCGATGCCGGCGGCCAGGAGGGCATTGTCGAAGGCCGTCAGCTTGTGGTCGCCCTCGCCGCTGCCCGCCACCACGGTGACCTTCTTGGGTGTGGGAAGCAACCCCTTCGCCTCCTTGCCCGGGCGGAACGTTCCGGCGCGGCGCGGGTCGGGGGCCGCACGGCCGCGAAAACGAGGCCGCCGGCCGCCGCCGGCCGGCATGCCCCCGCGAGGCCGGACCCCGGCAGGCCCGGGCCACCGCCCCTGCGCGTCGCCGGCCGTTCCCCGGCCGGGCCGTCCTGAAAGCCATGGTGTAATGTATCGAAACCCTCCTGCCCATGCAAGGACGAGTTGGGCGGCCATACTACGGGCGGGAGGGTTGCCCATGGCGTCCGGGGACGGCGGCCGGAACAACGGGAGGAACCGGCACGGCGGGCCGGGCCACGGCGGGCCCGAAACACCGGTGGAATGGCGCCCCCGCCGGCGCGGCAGGTCCCGGCCGTCCGCGGAGGCGCGGGGCGGCGGCAACCGGCCCGGCGGGATGGGCGGAGCGGGCGGGGCCGGCGGCGGTCCGGGCCGCCGGCGCCCCTCCTGGGCCCGGCGGGTGGCCCGCTGGGCCGGCGCGGCCGTGGTCCTCCTGGCCCTGGCGGGGGCCGGGATCGTGGCCTACGCCGCCGTCACCCCCCTGCCCAAGCCCCAGGTCCCCCAGGCCACGGTGATCTACGACGTCCAGGGGCGGGTCGTCGCCAGCCTCTACCGGCAGAACCGCCAGCTGGCCCGGCCCGACGAGATCCCGCGCAGCCTGCGGCAGGCGGTGGTGGCCGCCGAGGACGCCCGCTTCTACCGGCACCACGGCTTCGATCCCGTCTCCATCGGCCGGGCGGCCCTGCGCAACCTGGAGGCCGGCCGCATCGTGGAGGGGGGTTCGTCCATCACCCAGCAGCTGGCCCGCACCCTCTACGACCTGTCCCTGGAGCGCACCTTCGGCCGCAAGTTCCGGGAGGCCCTGCTGGCCGTCAAGCTGGAGACCCACTACACGAAGGATCAAATCCTGACGATGTACCTCAACCAGGTCTACTTCGGCCGGGGCGCCTACGGGGCAAAGGTGGCGGCCCGGGAGTACTTCGGCAAGCCCCTGGATCAGCTGACCCTGGCTGAATCGGCGACCCTGGCGGCCTTCATCCGCGGCCCCGAGATCTACTGGCGCGACCCCGAGCGCGCCAAGGGCCGCCGGGACTGGGTCCTCTCGCGGATGGCCGAGCTGGGCATGATCAGCCCCGCCGAGGCCAAACGGGCCCAGGCGGAGCCGCTGCGCCTGCGCCCGCCCGACGAGCCCGACACCCGCGCCCCCTACTTCGTCGACTTCGTGCGGGACCGCCTGGCCGACCAGGTCCCCGAGCTGGCCGATCAGCTTTACACCGGAGGCTTTCGCATCTACACCACCCTGGACCTGGACATGCAGCAGGCGGCGGAGGCGGCGGTGGCGCGCCTGGACGAGCTGGTGGCCCCCCTGGGCGAGCACGACGGCGTCGCCCAGCCCCAGGTGGCCCTGGTGGCCCTGGACCCGGCCACCGGCGGCATCCGGGCCATGGTCGGCGGCCGCGACTTCAAGACGACGCCCCTCAACCGCGCCGTCAAGGCCCGCCGCCAGCCGGGTTCGGCCTTCAAGCCCTTCCTCTACACGGCGGTGCTGGCGACCGGCGAGCCCATCACCAGCCCCGTGGCCTGCCGGGTGCGGGAGTACCCGGGGGGTGAGGGCGGCGAGCCCTACGTGCCGTCGGACTATGGCGACGAGCGGTATCACAACGCCTTCCTGGACATCCGCCGGGCCGTGGCCATCTCCGACAACGTGGTGGCCGTTGAGTGGATGAACCGGATCAAGCCCAGCCGGGTGGCGGCGCTGGCCCGGCGCATGGGCATCACCTCTCCCCTGGACACCCGGCACCTGGGCCTCGCCCTGGGGGAGTCGGGGGTGACGCCGCTGGAGATGGCGGTGGGATACGCCACCCTGGCCAATCTGGGGGAGCGGGTCGAGCCCTTCGCCATCCTGCGGGTGGAGGACCGGGACGGCACCGTGTTGTTCCGCCAGGAACCCCGCCGGGAGCGGGTCCTCGCCCCCGAGGTGGCCTGGCTGATGACCGACGTGCTCAAGAGCGTGTTCGACCCGGCCTATAGCGGGACGGGCCGCGCCCTGGGCATCGGGCGGCCGGCGGCCGGCAAGACAGGGACCACCGACGAATCCCGGGACGTCTGGTTCGTGGGCTACACGCCCGACCTGGTGGCGGCGGTGTGGGTGGGCGCCGACGACTATCAGCCGGTGCGGTTGCCCGGCGGGGCCGGCGCCACGGGGAGCAGCACCTCCGGCCGGATCTGGCAGAGCTTCATGCGGGCCGCCCTGGAGGGCCGGCCCGCCCGCGACTGGCCCCGGCCCCAGGGCGTGGTCCGGGCCAGCGCCTGCACCTTGACCGGCCCCCTGGACGAGCCCCGGTTCCAGTGGCGGGAGGAGTGGTTCCTGGCCGGCCACGTCCCCTCCCCCAACTGCCTGGCCCTGCTCCAGGATCCCCACGTGCGGGAGGACCTGGCCGCCGCCGGCAAGGTGCCGGAGGGGCTGCTGCCCATCCCCTTGCCCTCCTTGCCGCGGCTGCCCGATCTGCCGGGGTTGAACCCGCCCGGTGCCGCGCCCCGGGACGGCGGCCCCCAGGGCGGCGAGGCCCGGCCGCCCGAGAGGGCCCCGGAGCAGCCCCCGCAGCGCCCGCCCGAGCCCCAGGAGGAACCCGGCCCGCCGGGCGCGCCGGGCGCCCCCGGCGCCGGACCGGCGCCCCCAGCTCCGGAAGGCCGGCCGGGGGAGGTGACGGTCCCGCCGCCAGGCCGGGGACCGGACCGGGAACCGGTGCCCGAGGCCACCGACCCCGGCGGCACCGGGCCCCCACCGCCGGACCCGGGCGCCGGGGCCCCATGGCCGGGCCAGGACGGTGGCGACGCCGGAGCCCTGCCGTCAAGCCCGGAGGCCCGGGGCGCCGGCGGCACCGGAGCCCCGCCGCCGGGCCCGGGCATGGGGGGCGCGGGAGACACCGGCCCCCCGGGGCCGCGCCAGGGCGACGGCCCCGGGGGTGTCGCCGGCGGGATCCCGGGTCCGGCGATTCCCGTTCCCGGCGGCGCCGGGAACCCCTGAGGGCCGGGAACCCTGGGGGCCCGGAACGCCGGCTGGGCTGCCTGCCGGAACGCTTACCGCAACGCCTAACGCCTAATCGGCTAATAGTGATAGGGCTCGCCGCGCAGGATGCGGAAGGCGCGGTAGAGCTGTTCCAGCAGGATCACCGGGACCATCTGATGGGGAAAGGTCAGGTGGGACAGGGACCACCGCTCCCGGGCCCGCTCCAGCACCGGCGCCGC
>DATCLH010000377.1:0-4582 GCA_036564035.1 Thermaerobacter sp. | reverse complement strand
GATCAGGTAGATGGGCTTCTCCACCACCAGGCCGCGCGGCACGTAGACGAAGAAGCCCCCGGTCCAGAAGGCGGCGTGCAGGGCCGCAAAGCGGTCCGCCCGGGGATCGAGGCCGCCCTTGAGGTAGTACTGGGCGACCAGGTCGGGCTGGGTCCGGGCCGCCGTATGGAGGTCGGTCACCACCAGCCCCTGCTCGGCCAGGGCCGGATCCAGGTGGCGCACCTCGACCCGGCCGTCCACCTGCACCGCGATGGCCGCCGCTTCCGCCGCCGGCGGCAGGGCCGCCTCCGCCCAGGACGGCAGGGCCGAGGCCGGGGCGACGGGCCGCAGGTTCTCCAGCTTCAGGTCGTCGACCCGGGTGTGGCGCCAGGCCGGGAGGGGCAGCTCGGTGAAGATGCGGAAGGCTTCCCGCCGCCGCTCCACCAGCCAGTCGGGCTCATCGTGGGCGCGGGCGATCCGATCCACCAGCTCGGCGGTGAACCCGGTCGCCTGCGCCAGGGTGTCCAGGTTGTCCAGGGACTTGGCCATCGTCCTTCCCTCCTGCCTCGGCTGCCTCAGCCGACCTGCGCCTTGATCCAGTCGTAGCCCTTGGCCTCCACCTCTTCGGCCAGCTCACGGCCGCCGGAGCGGACGATGCGCCCGTCGACCATGATGTGGACGAAGTCGGGCTCGATGTACTTGAGGATGCGCTGGTAGTGGGTGATGACGATGGCGCCCAGGGAGGGACCGCGCAGGCTGTTGAACACCCGGGCCACGTCCTTCAAAGCGTCGATGTCCAGGCCCGAGTCCGTCTCATCCATGATGACGAACTTGGGCTTGAGGACGGCCATCTGGAGCATCTCGCCCTTCTTCTTCTCGCCGCCGGAGAAGCCCTCGTTCAGGTAGCGGCGGGTGAAGGAGGGATCCCAGCGCAGCTGCTCCAGGGCCCCCTCGATCTCCTTCTGCAGGGCGGCCAGGGCGGCCAGGTTCTTCCCCGACCCCGCGGGGCCGGCCGGTTCCTCCCCGCGCAGGGAGTTGACGGCGGTGCGCAGGAAGTTGGCCACCGTCACGCCGGGGACCTCCTGGGGGTACTGGAAGGCCAGGAAGAGGCCGCGCTTGGCCCGCTCGTCGGGCGGCAGCTCCAGGATGTTCTCGCCGTCCAGCAGCACCTCGCCGCCCGTCACCTCGTACCGCGGGTGGCCCATCAAGGTGTAGGCCAGGGTGCTCTTGCCCGACCCGTTGGGGCCCATGATGGCGTGGACCTCACCCTGCCGCACCGTCAGGTTCACGCCCTTGAGGATCTCCTTGTCTTCCACGTTGCAGCGCAACTCGCGGATGTCCAGCGTGGACGCCATCGCCGCGATCCCCTCCGTCAACCGGCACGAGTCGCCGCCGCCCTGGGGCGGCGGCGCGGCCGGTGCTTTTGATGGCCAGTTCTCAATTTATAATACTTTTAAATGCCGGGGCTGGCAAACCCGGGCCGGTCTGGCAGCCCCCTGGCCCTGAAAGGATGGATCGCCATGGCGGACGAGCAGCATACCGCGCGGCTTCTCGAGGAGCTGACCCAAGCGCCGGGCGTGCCCGGGGAGGAGGACGCGGTGCGCCAGGTGCTGCGGCGATACCTGGCGCCGGTGGCGGACCTGGAGCAGGACCACCTGGGCAGCCTGATCGCCCGGCGCCAGGGAACGGCGGCCGGACCCCGCGTCCTGCTGGCGGCCCACATGGATGAGGTGGGCTTCATGGTCCGGCGCATCACCGACGAGGGCTTCATCAAGTTCCAACCCCTGGGCGGGTGGTGGGGGCAGGTGCTGCTGGCCCAGCGGGTGGTCGTCCATACCCGCAAGGGGCCCATCCTGGGCGTGATCGGCTCCAAGCCGCCCCACCTCCTGCCGCCCGACGAGCGCAAGAAGCCGGTGGAACTCAAGGCGATGTTCGTCGACATCGGCGCCGGCAGCCGCCAGCAGGCGGAGGAGTGGGGCGTGCGGCCGGGCGACCCCATCGTGCCCTACGGTCCCTTCACCCGCCTGCACGACCCCCAGCTGGTGCTGGCCAAGGCGCTGGATGACCGGGCCGGCTGCGCCATCATCGTCCGGGTGATGGAAGAACTGGCTGGCACGTCCCACCCCAACACGGTCTACGGGGTGGCGACGGTCCACGAGGAGGTGGCCCGGACCGGCGGTGGCGCCCGGACCTCCGCCTTCGCCGTCGATCCCGACGTGGCCATCGCCGTCGACGTGGGAATCGCCGGCGACATGCCCGGGGTGGAACCCGATGAGGCCCAGAGCCGCCTGGGACGCGGTCCGACGGTGCTGCTCTACGACAGCAGCATGGTGCCCCACCGGCGGCTGCGCGACCTGGTGGCCGAGACGGCGGCCGCCGAGGGCATCCCGTACCAATTCGACATGATGCCCGGGGGCGCCACCGACGCCGGGTTCTTCCACGTCCACGGCCGCGGCGTCCCCTCGGTGGTGGTGGGGCCGCCGGCGCGGTACGTCCACAGCCACGGGGCCATCGTCCACCTGGCCGACGTGGAGCACACGGTGCGGCTGCTGGTGGCCCTGGTCCAGCGGCTGGACGGAGCCACCGTGGAGGCGCTGCGGCAGGGCTGAGCAGGGACCGCGGCGATGGCTGCCCGCCAGGACCGGCCGGTGGCGCGGACGGCAGGGGCGGGGACGAACCGGCCCGGGCCGGGCGGGCCCCGCGGCGGCGGGCCAGAGCTGAGGGAGCGCTGAGGGGCGGCGGGGCCAAGTTGACTTCGCCCCGCCGCTGTCCTTACTTTGAGTTGGGAGGAGAGGAAAACCCCTGCAGGACGGCGTGCCGGCGCCTTTTCTTTTCTCGGCCGGTTCGTCCGGTGGGGGGAGCGGCGGCTGGCGGCGGCCGTCCGGGCGGTCCTGCCGGCGGCCCAGAGAGGAGGGTCGGAATGGGCCTGTACCGCGGCTACCGCGGGAGCCAGGGTCAGTGGGCGTGGATGCTGCACCGGCTGAGCGGCGTCGGCATCATGCTGTTCTTGATGATGCACATCGTCGACACCTTCCTCGCCGGTTTCGGCCCCCAGGTCTACGACCACGTGATGGCCATCTACCGGCACCCGGTGTTCATGGTGCTGGAGGTGGTGCTGGTCGGTGGGGTGGTCTACCACGCGGTCAACGGCCTGCGGGTCATCCTCATCGACTTCTGGCCCAATGCCCTGCGGTGGCATAAGTCGCTGATCGTGGCGGAAGCCATCGTGTTCCTGGTCCTGTTCATTCCGGCGGCGGTGATCATGCTGGGCCGCCTCTTCGGCTAGGGGGTGGCGGGGTGTCGTACGGTGAGGGCAGCTCGCGCCCGGCCAGCGGGTTCGAGTTGTGGTCCTGGTTCTTCATGCGGATCTCCGGCCTTCTGCTGGTCTTCCTCGTCCTGGGGCACCTCTACATCATGCACATCCTCAACAGCGTGGAGATCATCGATTACAACTTCGTCGCCCGGCGCTGGGCCAACATCGGCTGGCGCACCTACGACTGGGTGATGCTGGCCCTGGCGCTCTTCCATGGGGCCAACGGGATCCGGGTCATCGTCGACGACTATGCCCACCGGCCGGGTTGGCGCACCTTCTGGCTGGCGCTGCTCTACGTGGTCACCCTGGGCCTGCTGGTGCTGGGCACCGTCGTCCTGGTGACCTTCCCGTTCCCGGCCTGATCGGGGGTGTCTACGATCGAGATCCACCGGCATCAGTTTGACGCCGTGATCGTCGGGGCCGGCGGCGCCGGCCTGCGCGCGGCGGTGGAACTGGCCAAGTATCCTGATCTCAAGGTGGCCGTGGTCAGCAAGCTCTATCCCTCCCGCTCCCACACCGGGGCCGCCCAGGGCGGCATCGGCGCGGCCCTGGGGAACATCGAAGAGGACCACTGGGAGTGGCACATGTTCGACACGGTGAAGGGCAGCGACTACCTGGGCGACCAGGATGCCATCGAGGTGATGTGCAAGGAAGCGCCCGAAGCCGTGTACGAACTGGAGCACATGGGCCTGCCCTTCAGCCGCACGCCCGACGGCCGGATCAACCAGCGGCGCTTCGGCGGCCACACCAAGGAGTTCGGCAAGGCCCCGGTCCACCGGTCCTGCTTCGCCGCCGACCGCACCGGCCACATGATCCTCCAGACCCTCTACCAGCAGTCCATCAAGCACGGCGTCCGCTTCTTCGACGAGTTCCACGTGGTCGACCTGATCATGGACGGGCGGCGGGTGGCCGGCGTGGTGGCCATCGAGCTGGCCACCGGCGACATCCACATCTTCCACGCCAAGGCGACCCTCTTCGCCACCGGCGGAGCCGGCCGCATGTTCAAGGTGACCAGCAACGCCCTGGCCCTGACCGGGGACGGCCTGGCCATCGCCTTCCGGCACGGCATCCCCCTGGAGGACATGGAGTTCTTCCAGTTTCATCCCACGGGCATCTACCGGCTGGGTATCCTGATCACCGAGGGCGCCCGCGGCGAGGGGGGCATCCTTAGGAACCGGCACGGCGAGCGGTTCATGGAGCGCTACGCGCCCACCATCAAGGACCTGGCTCCCCGGGACGTGGTCTCCCGGGCCATCTATCTCGAGATCCGGGAAGGCCGCGGCATCGACG
>DATCLH010000376.1:0-3811 GCA_036564035.1 Thermaerobacter sp. | reverse complement strand
GGCTCCCCCGCGGGGCCGCCCACCGGTTCCGGCCGGCCCCCCGCCGGCTCCGCCCGCCGTCGCTGGGATCCTCCCGCCATCGGCTCGCCCCCTCCCGGCGGCCCCCTGCCCGCCGCCGGCCCATCCTGGCCCTGACTTCCCCCTCCACCCCGCCGGTTCCTCCCGCCGGGGCCGGCCGGGACCGCCACAAGATCGCCCGCCCGGCCGCATACAACGCCAACGGGACCCTCCCCAGGGGGACCCGCTCGCCGGGAAGGGATCCCGCCCCACGGCCGGCGGCCCTGCCGGCCCGCGTTGCGGCCACCGGACCGGCGGGTCGCCGGCGTCCCCGGCTGCCCCTTGGAGGCCGGGTCCCCGGGTCCGCCGAGGGAGGGCCATGCGTTGAGATCGAACCCCCGCCGGGGCCGCACCGCCCCCGCCGGCGCCACGCCGGCCGAGGCCGCCCTGCTGGTGATCCTGGCCGCGCTGCTGGGCCTGTTCGTCCTGACCCAGCGGGTCCACGCCCCGCCCCCGTCCCCCCAGGGGCGGCCGGTCATCGTGCTGGACCCCGGTCACGGGGGCATCGACGGGGGAACCCACCTGGACGGGCGGATCCTGGAGAAGGACCTCACCCTGCAGTTCGCCCAGCTGATGACCCCGATGCTGGAAGCCTCGGGGTTCCGGGTGGTCCTCACCCGGACGGCGGACTACGCCCTGGCCCCCGGCGATGACGACGCCGCCGTGCGGCGCGACCTGGAAGAGCGCCTGCGCATCACCCGGGACGCCCGGGCCGTCGCCCTGGTGAGCCTGCACGTCAACGCCGCCCGGGACCGCCGCTTGCGGGGCCCCATCGTCTTCTACCAGTTCGGGGACGAACCCGGCCGCCGCCTGGCGGAGGCCGTCCAGGACCGCCTGAACGCCGCCTTCCCGCCGGAGGCCCGCAACGAGGCCCTGCCGGCGGACTTCTTCCTGCTGGCGCGGGCGGGGCGACCCGCCGTCCTGGTGGAGTTCGCCTTCCTGACGAACCCGGCGGATCGGGCCTTGCTGCTCAGCCCTAGCGGGCGGCGGCAGCTGGCGGCCGCGGCGGTGGACGGGCTGGTGCGGGGGCTGGCGGGGCTGGGCATCCGGGCCCGGGGGCCGTCCCCCCGGCCGCCGGGCGGCCCGTGAACCCGGGTCTGGGGGCCGGCACGGCCGGCGGGGCGGGCCGGGCGGCTTCCCGTTCGCCGTCCGGGCGGCTTCGCGTTGGGCGTCCGGGCGGCTTCCCCCGTTCGGCGTCGGACCGGCTGCGCTGCTTCCCCTCAAGCCGGCTGGGGGCGGGCGGCGCAGCCCGCGGCGAATCCCGCGGTCCAGGCGCCCGGCGGTCAAGACGCCGGCTGCGGCGCCGGTGGGACCGGTCGTTCCGGGCGTCGCCGGCGCCGCCGCCTCCTCCGGGTTCCGGCTCCGGGCGGTGCATGGCGCCCGCTGCCCGCGGTGACACTGCGGGCGGAGGGATGCGCCGTGACGCCACGTTCCTGCCGCGGTGAAGACCGCGACCCCCGCCAGCGGCCCCGCCGGCGGCCCCTGGCCTGGCTGGCCGCACTGCTGCTGTCCGCCCTGATCCTGGCCGCCTGCGGCAACGGGCCCGCCTCCCGCGCCCCCGCCAAGCCGGGCCCCGGCCGCGGCGACGACGGGCCCAGCCGGGCCGCCCGCCTGCTGGGCGGCGACCCGGTGGTCTACGGCTTCTACACCGAGCCGGAGCCGCCGCTGCCGGGCTCCTACGAGACCATGGTCCGCCACGCCCGGGATCTGGACGTCATCGTTCCCTTCTGGTTCCGGCTGGCGGAGAGCGGCGACGGCACCATCGAAGCCTACGGCGCGCCGCCGCCCCAGCGGCGCAAGCAGGTGGTCCGGGAAGCCCACCGGCGCGGCCTCAAGGTCGAGATGATCGTCCACAACCTGCTCTACGGCTCCGGGGACCGCAGCGCCGCCACGGCCCGCCGGTTCCTCCGCGACCCGGCGGCCCAGGACCGGGCCGTGCGCGGCATCCTGGACATCCTGCGGCAGGAGGGCTACGACGGCGTCCACATCGACCTGGAGACGGTGCCGCCCGAGGAGCGCCCGCGGCTGACCGCCTTCGTCCGCAAGGTGCGGCAGGCCCTGCCTGAAGACAAGCTGCTCAGCATCGCCGTCTTCCCCCGGGACCGGGACGACCGCACCGACCCCAACACCGGCGTCTACGACTACGCCGCCCTGGGGAAGACCGTCGACTTCTTCATCCTGATGACCTACTCGGAGCACCGGGCCGACACGCCGCCGGGGCCCCTGGCCTCCCTGGACTACGTGGACCGCATGGTGCGCTACGCCCTGCGCCACGTCCCCCGGGAGAAGGTGATCGTGGGCCTCGGCTCCTTCGGGTTCGACTGGGGTGGCGGCACCTTCCCCCGCTACCTGGACCACGCCCAGGCGGTGCGGCTGGCCCGGGACCAGGGTGTGGAGGTACGGTGGGACGACCGGGCCCGGGTCCCCTTCTTCACCTACACGGCCGCCGACGGTTCCACCCACACGGTCTACTTCGAGAACGCCCGCAGCTGGGCGGAGAAGCTGAACCTGATCCGGCGCCACCGGGTGCGGGGCGTGGCCATCTGGCGGCTGGGCATGGAAGAGGAGGCGGCCTGGCGGGAGATCGCCCGCCGCCTGAGGTAGGCACCGGGAGACCGCCTGCCACCTGAGGTGGGGGCTGCGGCAGGGCGCGGCCGCCTTCCCTCGGGCCGGCGGCCCGCCTCAGAGGTAGATCATCTTCACCGTCATCCCGCCGTCCACCACCAGGTTCTGGCCGGTGATGAACCCGGCCTCGGGCGAGACCAGGAAGGCGCAGGCCGCCGCCACGTCCTCCGGCCGGCCCACCCGCCCCACCGGGTGCTGGGCGTGGTCCTGCTCGCCCACGGGCTCGTGGCCCGTGTCGATCCACCCGGGGCTGACGGCGTTGACCCGGATCCCGTACCGCCCCAGGCTGATGGCCAGGGCATGGGTCAGGGCCAGGAGCCCGCCCTTGGCCGCCGCGTAGGGCTCGCCATCGGGTTCGGACATCAGCGCCCGGGTGGAGGCGATCTGCACGATGGCCCCGCGGCCGGCCCGGCGCATGTAGGGGACGGCATGGCGGGCGCACCAATAGGCGCCCGTCAGGTTGACCGCCAGCACCCGCTGCCAGGTGGCCTCGGCCTCCGGGTGCTCCAGCGGCACGAAGCCGCCGATCCCCGCGTTGTTGATCAGGATCGTGGGAGGACCCAGCTCGCCGGCCACCCGGGCCATGGCCCGGGCCACCGCCGCGCTGTCGGCCACGTCGGCTTCCACCGGCAGGGCCCGGCCCCCCTCCTGCCGGATCATGGCGGCCGTGGCCTGGGCGGCCGCCCCGTCGACGTCCAGCACGCCAACGGCGGCCCCTTCCGCCGCCAGCCGCCGGGCCACGGCCCGGCCGATGCCGCGCCCGGCCCCCGTCACCACCGCCACCTCGCCGCCGAGCCGCCTGGCCGGCCCGGCCATCGCGTCCCGCGTCGCCTCCTGCTTCGCCGGCTCCGTCACCGGCTCCACCTCCCCTTCCCCGGCCGATTCGGCCTTTGCTGCATCCCGCTCCCCCGGCCGCCGGCACCCCCGCGGTTCGGCCCGCCGGCCCCGGTCCTGCTATCATGGGGACGAACGCGGCAGGCTCGCGGCGGGGTGGCGGCCCGACTTGCGGCGGGGCCGCGGCACGACTCGCGGCGGGGTCGCGGCCCGGCTCGCAGCCGGGTGACGGCCCGGCGCCGGCGCCGCCCGCTCCGGCCCCCGTCCCGCGGCCCGCCCACCCGAGGAGGATGCC
>DATCLH010000375.1:0-1961 GCA_036564035.1 Thermaerobacter sp. | reverse complement strand
CCGCTGGCCGGCGAAGGCGGGCCGGAGGGGCCCGCCGCAGGCGCCGGCGCCCGGCGGCGCCGGCGCCTGCGGGTGGCGCTGGCCGTGTTCCTCCTGCTGGTCCTGGCCATGGGGGCGGGGGCGGCGACGGGGCGCTGGCTGCAGCCGCCGGTGGTCACCGTTCCCCCCGTGGAAGGGCTGCCCCTGATCGAGGCCCAGAACCGCCTGGAACAGGCCGGGTTGCAATGGGAGATCCTCGAAGAGCGGTATGACAACAGCGACGTCAACACCGTGATCGAGCAGCGGCCGCCGGCGGGCGAGCAGGTCCGCATGGGGCAGGCCGTCCAGCTGGTGGTCTCCAAGGGGCCCCAGTGGCTGTCGGTGCCCGACGTGCGCGGTCTGGAGGAGCGGGACGCCCGGCTGCGCCTGGAGAACCAGGGCCTGGTGGTGGAGGTCCGCTACCGCCACGCCGACGAGCCCGCGGGGGTGGTGGTCGACCAGGATCCGGGACCGGGGAGCCCGATCCAGGCCGGGATGACCGTCTACCTCACCGTCTCCCAGGGGCCGGAGAGCCGGCCGGTCCTGGTGCCGTCCCTCTTCGGCCTGACGGTGGCCGATGCCCGGGCTGAGCTGGAGGCCGCCGGGCTGGCGGCGGGCCAGGTCCAGGAGGAGTACAGCCCCTATCCCGCCGGCACCGTCATCGGCCAGGACCCGGCGGCGGCGGCCTCGGTGGAGAAGGGAACCGCCGTCAACCTGATCGTCAGCCGGGGGCCCGAGCCCGCCCCGCCCGTGGCGGAGACCTACCAGAAGACCCTGGTCATCCCCGTCCCGGGCGACGGGCCGCACCAGCTGCGGGTCGAGGTGGAGGACCAGGCCGGGCGCCGCGTGGTCTACGAGCAAACCCACCAGGGCGGCGAGCGGGTGGAGGTGCCCGTCACCTGGCAAGGGGATGAGGCCCGGGCGTTGATCTACGTCGACGGCAAGCAAGTCGGCGAGCAGCGCCTCAAGGCGCCGGGCGGGCGCGGCAAGGGCAAGGACGGCGGCGGCGACGAACCGGCCTCCGGCGACGGCGCGGGCGGCGGGGAGGCGGGGGGCGAAGGGGACTAGGAGAGGGGCCGTAGTCTCTGATGGCGAGGCGATCCGTCATCCCGGGGCGGAGGTGAGCCCTTCACGCCGATGGCGCTGCGGACGGGAACCGTCGTCAAAGCGCAGACGAACCTCTACGAGGTGCGCCTGGACGGCGACGGGCAGGTGGTCCTGTGCGCCTTGCGGGGACGCCTGCGGCGCCAGGCCGGGGACGTGCTGACGGGGGACCGGGTGGAGGTCACGGTCCAGGAAGGTGGCGCCGCCATCGAGCGGGTGCTGCCCCGGCGCAACCGGCTGATCCGGCCGCCCGTCGCCAACGTCGACCGGGTGTTGCTGGTGCAGTCCCTGCAGGAGCCCGATCCCGTGCCGATCCTCATGGATCGGATCCTGGTCCAGGCCGAGGCGTTGGACCTGCCGGTGGTGATCGCCTTCACCAAGCTGGACCGGCTGGTGGCGGCCGCCGGCGACCCGCTGCCGGGGTGGGCGGCCCGCCTGGTGGAAGGCTATCGGCGGGCGGGCTATCCCGTCCACCGGGTGGCTGCCCCCAAGGGGTGGGGCCTGGAGGCGCTGGCCGCTGCCCTGCGGGAGGGCATCACCGTGGTGGCCGGTCCCAGCGGGGCGGGCAAGTCCACTCTGCTCAACGCCCTCAAGCCGGGCCTCAACCTGGCCACGGGCGACGTCAGCCGCAAGCTGGGCCGGGGGCGGCACACCACCCGCTTCGTCGAGCTGCTGCCCTTGACCGGCGAGGGCTGGGTGGCCGACACCCCGGGTTTCAGCCGGCTGGAACTGCCCGAGCTGGAGCCGGCGGAGCTGGGTGATCTCTGGCCGGAGATCCGCCGCGAGGCGGCCGGCTGCCGGTTCCGGGGCTGCCTGCACCGCAGCGAGCCCGGGTGCGC
>DATCLH010000374.1:0-4331 GCA_036564035.1 Thermaerobacter sp. | reverse complement strand
TCCCGCAGCCGGCGGAGGCGGGCGGCCTCCACCGGCCCGCGGACCAGGACGTGGTAGACCTTGTCCACCTCATGGCGCGGGTGGGTCAGGGCGAAGGTCAGCTCGCCGTCGTCGGTGAGGAGGAGCAGGCCTTCGCTGTCGAAGTCCAGCCGGCCCACGGGGTGCAGGCCGTGGAGACCGTTTCGCCGCAAGAAGTCGCCCACGCTGGGCCGGCCCTGGGGATCCCGCAGGGTGGTCACCATGCCGCGGGGCTTGTGCAGCATCACATACCGCTTGCGGGCCAGGCGGCGGTCCAGGTCCGCCAGGGGACGGCCGTCGACGGCGATGACGTCCTGCGCCGGGTCGGCCCGGGTGCCCAGGACCGCCGGCCGGCCGTTGACGGTGATGCGGCCGGCGGCGATCCACGCCTCCACCTGGCGGCGGGAGGCGATGCCCGCCCGGGACAGCAGCTTCTGCAGCCGCTCGGCGGGCACGGCTCAGCCCTCCAGGCGGAAGATCGCCTCGACCTCGACGGCGGCGTCCAGGGGCAACTCCGCCACGCCCACGGCGGAACGGGCGTGGCGGCCCCGGTCACCGAAGACCTGGCCGAAGAGCTCCGAGGCCCCGTTGACCACCTGGGGCTGGCCCGTGAAGCCGGGGGCGCTGTTGACGAAGCCGACCACCTTCACCACCTGACGCACCCGGTCCAGCGACCCCGCCACGGACCGGACCACCGCCAGGATGTTCAGCGCGCAGACCCGGGCGGCGGCGTAGCCGTCCTCCGGGGTCACGTCCCGCCCCACCTTGCCGCGGTAGAGGACCTGGCCCTCCCGCAGGGGGAGCTGGCCGGACACGTACAGCCACCCGTCCTGGAGCACGCCGGGCACGTAGGCCGCCACGGGCGCCGCCACGGGCGGCAGCTCCAGGCCGAGTTCCTCCAGACGGCGTTCAAAGGACACGCAGGGGTCCCTCCCTTCCGCTCTCCCCTTTATATTGGCCCCGTCTGCCAGGGCCGTCCATGGCCCGGCGCAGGCGGGGCGGCCAGGGGCCGGGCCCATCAGCCGAAGAGGGCCCGGACCAGGAGGACGGAGGTCAGGATCCCCGCGGCGTCGGCGATCAGGCCGACGGGGAGGGCGTGGCGGGAGGCGCGGATCCCGACGGAGCCGAAGTACACGGTCAGGATGTAGAAGGTGGTGTCGGTGCTGCCCTGCATCACCGTGGCCATGCGGCCGATCAGGGAATCCGGGCCGTGCTGCCGGACCAGGTCGGTCATCACGCCGAAGGCGCCGCCGCCGGACAAGGGGCGGATCAGGGCCAGGGGCAGCACCTCCCCCGGCATTCCCACGTGCCGCAGCACGGGTTCGGCCAGTCCCACCAGCAGGTCCATGGCGCCCGATTCCCGGAAGGCGGTGATGGCGGCCAGGATCGCCACCAGGTAGGGGATGATCTGGACGCCGATCCAGAACCCGTCCTTAGCCCCTTCGACGAAGACGTCGTAGACCCGCACGCCGCGCAGGTAGCCGTAAGCCGGGATGCCCACCAGCATGGCGGGGATCGCCCAGGTGGAGATGAACTGGAGCAGGTCCCAGAACATGCGCCCTCACCCTCGGTCGCCCGGGCGGGTGATGGCCCGTGGGCGGGTCGCCGCCCGTGGCGGCGCTGGAGGGATGGGTCCGGGGTCGGATCCCGGCCGGCCGGTGCCGGGGGCCGGGCGACCGGCGCCCCGGGCCGCGGCGCCACCGCCCGGAGGCGAGGGGCCGGCGCCCGGGGCCGCGCCACCGGTGCCCGCTCCCTCTGCCCGGACCCGGGTCGGGGAACCCCCAAGATCGGTCCCCGGGGCCACCGGGGCCGCCGGGGCGGCCGGCGGCCCTTCCCGGGCGTGGGGGCCGGCCGGCGGGCCCGCCCGGGGCGACGGCTGGGCCGGGCCGGCCGCGGGAGCCCGTCCCGCGGGGACCGGCCCGGAGGCCGGATCGGCCGGTGATGCGCCACCTGCCCCCGGGCCCCCGGGACCGGAGGGCGGGACGGGCGTGGGCCCGGTGGTGGACTCGCCGGCCGCGGGCGGTGGCGGCACCGGCGCCAGGGGGCGCAAGAGCCGGTCGGCCACCAGGGCGACCGCCGTGGCCACCGTGCTGGCCACCAGGGTCGGGCCCACGATCTCCGCCGGCTGGGCGGAGCCGGCGGCCGCCCGGACGGCGATCACGGTGGCCGGGACCAGGGTGATCCCCGAGGTGGTCATGGCCAGGAAGGTCACCATGGCGTCGGAGGCGGCGTGCTTGTGGGGATTGATGCGCTGCAGCTCCTGCATCGCCTTCAGCCCCAGGGGGGTGGCGGCGGGGCCGACGCCCAGGATGTTGGCGCTGATGCTCATCACCACCGCTCCCAGGGCGGGGTCGCCGTCGGGGATGCTGGGGAAGAGGCGGCGCATCAGGGGGTGGAGCCACCGGGCCAGGGCGGTCACCAGGCCCGCCTCTTCGGCGATCTTCATGATGCCGAGCCACAGGGAGGTCACCCCGAGGAAGCCGATGACGGTCTCCACCGCCACCTGGGACGAGGCCATCACGGCCTCGGTGACCTGGTCGACCCGGCCCGTGGCGGCGGCCACGGCCAGGCCGATCACCAGCAGGCCGAGCCAGATGAGGTCGAGCATGGTGCCCCCTCCCCGCCCCGGGGATCCGCGCCCCGCGGGACATCACGTCAATCCATATGCGGGCGAGGGGGACGTCATCCCGACGACGGCGGCGGGCCGGGGGCGGCTGCAGGCCCATCCCGGCGCCCGCCCCGGAGGCGACCTCAACACGCTGGAGGGCACCGCGGCGGGCGGAGGACCCCGCGGCCCGGCCGGGTTCGTCCCGGCCGGGTGTGTCCGCCTGGGCTCGGCCCAGGCCTCCGCGTCAGCCCGAGCCCATCCAGGCCAGGGTGCGCCGCCGCACCCGTTCCATGAAGGCCGCCAGTTCGTTGCCGAACCGCTCGAACCGTTCGGCCATCTCCGCGTCGTCGCGGGAGGAGAGGGTGATCTCGGCGATCCGCGCCTCGATGGACTTCTCCCGGTCGAGGCTGCGCAGGATCAGGTCGATCTCGCCGATCACCTGGCGGAAGAGGTTGATCTTCTCGTCCAGCAGGCGCAGGATGTACTCCTCGATGGTCCGGCGGGCGTAGAGGTTGAACACCCGGACGCTCTCGGCCTCCTGTCCCAGGCGGTGGACCCGGCCGATGCGCTGTTCGACCCGCATGGGATTCCAGGGCAGGTCGTAGTTGACCACGTTGCGGCAGAACTGCAGGTTCAGGCCCTGGCCACCGCACTCGGTGCTGATCAGCACCCGGGCGCCCCGGCGGAAGCGGTCCTTGACCGCATCCCGCTCCCAGGCGCCCATGCCGCCGTGGTAGACCACCGTCTCCACCCCGGCCCGCCGCAGCCGCCGCGCCAGATAGTCCTGGGTGGCCCGGAACTCGGTGAAGACGACCACCGGCTCGTCCAGGCGCTCGATCAGCCGCTCCAGCATCAGCGCCTTGTGGTTCTCCTCCACCTGCCGGGCCAGTTCCCGCACCCGGGTCCAGGCCAGGGACTGCCACCCCTCGCTGCCCGCCAGCCGGTCCAGGGTGGCGCGCAGGGCGTGGGAACTGGAGCACACCTCCCGCTGCAGCATCAACAGGGGCAGCACGGTGCCGTTGTACAGCCGGCGCTCGGCGTACTCCTCCCGCACCGCCCGGAGCACCGCCTGGTAGAGCTCGCGCTCCTCGGGGAAGGGCTCCAGCCCCACCAGCTCGACCTCCCGGGCGGGGAAGGGCAGGTCCAGCTCGGCCCGGCGGTTGCGGATCATCACCTGGGCCAGCACCTGCTTCAGCTGTTCCGGATCCTTCGGGGTCCGCTTGTCCAAGAGGAAGTTGCGCCAGAACTCGCTATAGGAGCCGAACAGGTCGGGCCGTACCAGGCTGACCAGGCTGTAAAGCTCGGTCAGGTCGTTCTGCAGGGGCGTGGCGGAAAGCAGCAAAAGGTGGCGGGCCTCCAGCCCGCGCACGAAGGCGTGGACCTGGGTGTTGCGGTTCTTCAGCTTGTGGGCCTCGTCGACGATCAGCAGGTCCCACGGCCGGGCCTGCAGGATGCGCCGCTGCTCGTCCCGCTTGGCCAGGTCGATGGCCATCACCAGCCGTTCCGCCTTGCGCAGGGCCGGTCCCCGCGGGTTGACCGCCAGGTGCAGGTCGAACTTCTCCCGGAATTCCGCCGCCCACTGGCTGACCAGGGGCGTCGGCACCAGGACCAGGATGGTGCGGATGCCCGCCCGGGCCATCAGCTCGCGGGCCACCAGCCCGGCCTCGATGGTCTTGCCGAGGCCGACCTCGTCGGCCAGGATGGC